>CAYJLL010000103.1:0-6485 GCA_964370955.1 uncultured Rikenellaceae bacterium
CAATGGGCAGGGTGGCGATGTCATTAACATATATCTAGACAACAACTACTACGGATCGAGATATTCTCCATATTATTATAACAGATGGAGACATTACGACCCATGGAGATGGAGTTTCGGATGGAACTCTCACTACGGTTGGAATTGGGGTTGGAACGGAGGATACTATCCAAGACCCTATCCTGGTTACTACCCAGGCTATTATCCAGGCTATTATCCAGGTCATTATCCCGGATATTACCCAGGGTACCACCCAGGTTATTACCCGGGATACTATCCGGGCTATTACCGTCCTGTGATTGTACGCAATCCTCATCCAAGGTATTACGGCAATTCGCACCACTATAATAACTCAGGCGGAAGCAGCGGATATCGCAGACCAGCTGGTAGCCACACACCTTCTCGCAACAATAATAACAACAACTCGAGCTACAACCCAGGTTTCGGACAAGGACAAAGGAACAATCGTCCAAGCAACAACAACAACTCGACAGTCTCACGCCCAAGCAATAACACTCCAAGTACAAATAGTGGTGGTGGCTACCGTGGTGGCTTCGACAGCGGTTCGGGAGGAACAAGACGCCGATAATAATAGAGAAATATCTCTCTAGATAACAAACGTGGAATAACAATTGATCTACATAAAGTAAGGGTCACTACACTTCAAAGATGTAATACAGCCCTTACTTTAAAATTAATTTTCGTTCAGTTTGCAGTTAGTCTTGATAGTACAAATGTAAAGTATAAGTAAATTAAAATACGATGAAAAGACGTGTATTATATGCCGCAGCTATTGTGGCACTCGGTTCAATCAGCAGCACAATAGCTCAAACCACAGGCGAGCTATTCAATTTCTCCAACTACTCACGCACTTCTGCCTCAGCACGAACCGCAGCAATGGCGGGAGCGTTTACCAGTTTGGGGGGCGATGCATCATCGATGTTAATCAACCCTGCAGGTATCGCAATGTTCGCTAGCTCTGAAATAACAGTTACCCCTTCGCTATTTATAAATCAAAACTCTAGTAACTACAGCGGCTTCAACAGCACAAATAGCACTAACACGAAATTTGCCTTTTCAAATCTTGCGGGTATATTCACAACAGATGCAGGCATAATAATTGGTGTTGGCTATAATCGTTTGGCTGATCTCTCGGGCAAGTATCAAAGCTACGGCACATCTCAGAGCAACTCTATCAGTCAGATCTATGCCCAACAACTGCAGGGTATTCCACAGTCAAACATACAGACCCCCTCAAACGATATTTACAGACCATTTTTCAGATACTCTCCAAACACATGGAATGCGATTATGGCTTACCAAACGGGGCTAGTCAATCCTTTGAGTGGCAATGAGAATGAACCAAACTACACAACAAACGGTCTGTTTAACGGGGGTGACACTCAAACTCCTATGTCATACATGCTAACAGATGGAGCTATCAATGAGCTTACTATCTCTGGAGCCTATAATTATCAAGACATGCTATATTTGGGTGTGGCTCTTGGTTTTCAAGATATGTTCTACAACCAAAATTATGAATACACCGAGCTTTACAATCAAGCAAACAGCGGCTCGCTTCAGGATTTCACCTCTCGCAATTCTTTGCGCATGAATGGTTATGGTTTTAACATTAAGCTTGGAGCTACATTGCGCCCAACCGATTGGTTGCGCCTTGGTATTGCTTACCACTCCCCCACCTGGACTAATGTTGATGAGAGCTCTTACACTGATATGACCGTCTATGATTATTTTTACGACGACCCAGCGTATTCCGACACTCCTGAACTAGTGAACGACTTCCACTTCCGCACCCCTGGTCGACTTCTAGTGGGCGCTTCAGTAGCACTAGCTGGGAAGATTATTATCTCGGCAGACTACGAACGAGCGAACTATGGTAACATGAAATTGAATACGAATCTCTACATTGATGGATACCGTGTTCCTGAATACGCAACTCCCGTTGACAATCTACCAAATATTGCAGATAACTACGATTCAGGCGACAACTCTATCAACCTAAATGGTATGGTTTCAGACTACTATGCTGTTGTTAATAATTACCGTTTGGGCATTGAAGCACAACCTATCACTGGATTATTCGTCCGTGCTGGATATAGCCACAGCTCTTCACCCTACAAAAACGTACGCTCTTCCATCTACCCTGAGAACCTTAGCGACTATGGATCGCAGACTCTCATCAGTGGTGGACTAGGTTACCGTAGGGCAAAGTTTGGGCTAGATGTTACTTACACCCACGCTAAAAGCAAAAGTCTACCTAGCTCATACTATTCATATATTGGTACAAACGGCGTGATTCAACCAAGTGGTTATGTAAATAATACTCTCACTGCCTCACAAGTTCTAGTGACCTTGGTATTCAAGTTTTAGGGACAGATCAAATAAACAACTAACAAAATAAGTACAAACACATTCTTATGGCAAAAATGATGGACCCTATTGTGGGTCGCTTGATGGGCCTGCGCTACAAATCGCACCCTTGGCACGGGGTTAATATCGGAGATGAAGCTCCTGAGCTAGTAACCTGTTTTATTGAGATGGTCTCGACCGACACAGTAAAATATGAAGTAGACAAAGATACTGGTTACCTAAAAATTGACCGTCCGCAGAAGTACTCTAACACTATTCCTGCTCTCTATGGTTTCCTGCCTCAAACACTCTCGGGTACACTCTCAGCCAAGATCTCAAATGAAGCTCTTGGGCGTGACAACATTGTTGGAGACAAAGACCCCTTGGACGTTTGTGTGCTGACAGAGAAGGCTATCACCCATGGTGATATTCTGGTAAAGGCCAAGCCTATTGGGGGATTAAGAATGATTGACCATAATCAATCGGACGAAAAGATCATCTGTGTGCTAAACAACGACGCTTTCTATGGTGAGATTGATGACATTTCGGAACTACCACCATTGGTCGTAGAGCGTCTGCGCCACTACTTCCTCACCTACAAAGATCTACCTGGGGAAAAACGTAATGTAGAGATCCCACAGATCTATGGAGCGCAAGAGGCGAAAGATGTAATCAAGGCTTCGATTATTGACTACAACGAGCGATTTAACAATTTCGAGCAAATGTTCCACATCTAACTCCGAGCTGGAGCAGCAGTGGTTTAGTTCAAGTTAAATAATCGCCAGTGCGGTTTGCACCTTTAAGTGTATATTTTCAAAGACACTACCTTTCGTTCGCTATCACCTCGAACTGCACGCTACTAAATAATTGCCCGATGGGATACTTTAAGTAGTATTATTGAAAACAAAATCCCCGACTTCGAATGCTCGAAGTCGGGGATTTATTTATTAGATGTAGACTTAAGATTACTTCACCAAAATATTCTTAGGGACGATAATAAACATAGTCTTACCTTTCACGAAAGGTACAGAGGCATAGAAGTAACCCTTGTAGATATTCTCAGCAGCCCACGAATTTTTCACTTTGTAGAACTTTTCACCGTTTTGTGCAGTGGCAGTTCCTGTGATAACCATTGCGTGGTCATCGGTTGTGCTATAATTATCAAAACCCTCTTGACGATTCTCTTGAGTCACCTCTACCTCAGGTAGTGGATTCTTAATATCACGACCTCCTAGTTCGTCTTGGGTTAGATTGCTCCAACGAGCTTTTTCGGAATCACCCATATCCTTGAGATTCTCAAGTGGCAGGATAGCAAAGCCATCGTTGTATTTGAAACCTCTTTCGCTCACATCTGACGACCAAAGCACAGAGTGACCCGACTCGATAGTACGGTCAATCACCGCCATAAATTGATCCAATGGTAGATTTACAGACTCTCCCCACGCCCAGTTGTCGGGTACTTCCACCGCAAATGAGCTTCCAAATGGATGGTGTGAGAAAGAAGTCAAAGATACATAATCGCTTCCCTTAATGCCAAGTTCGGCTGCAAACGATTTTGGGGTATAGCTCTTACCCTTGTAAGTAAACTCGCTAGGCATCTCACCAAAATAAGCATCGAGGATTCCATTGAGGCCTTTTTCCCAACCAGTAGATAGTTTACGGTTACGATTTTTGATAATCGCATCCATATAGCCTTTGATGGCAGCGTCAAGCTCACCATGGCGATGCTCATCGGTGCCATACTGCAACCCAGTGTAAACCTCCTCAGGAACAATTCCATATTCATCTATCACATTAAATACATCGTGACCGATTCCGCCTGCGCCTAGGTTGGCTGCACCATGCATACGTAGATACTTCTTTGCTTTAGCGAGATAGGTATTACGCACAACCCACATTTCAGATAAGTCATACTCACCCTTGCCTTGCTTGAGTAGTTCACTCTCAATGAAAGCTATCCCTGCAAAACTCCAACAAGTACCCGAAGATGCTTGATCCTTAACTGATGTTTGCTCGATATTTTTGGTATCTTTAAAGGTGTACGCTTTTTTATCCTGCGCTCTGGCGCTTAAGATGAATGCTGCAAAAGCAGCTAGAACAATAATTTTTTTCATCGTTATTAATTATAGTTTTGAAAGTGAGTAAACTAGGAAGTCATAGAATTTCGCCACGCTCGCTATATCCACTTGCTCATCTGGAGAGTGAGGGAAGCGAATAGTTGGTCCTATAGAGATCATATCCATACCTGAATATTTTGCTCCAATAATACCACACTCCAATCCTGCATGAATAGCTTTCACCTCTGGTTTCTTATTAAACATAGCCTCGTAGCTCTCGCTCATCACTCTAAGCAAGGTTGATTTTGGGTTAGGTGCCCATCCGTCATAGTCGCCGGTCTCGGTGACAGTCGCTCCAATGAGCTCCCAAACCGAACGTATCATTGCGTTAAGCTCGATCTTGCCATAGTTTACCATGCAGCGACTCATAAAGAGCATCTCTAGCTTACCATCAATCATGCCAACACGTGCCATATTGGTCGAGGTCTCAACCAAGCCTTCCATCGCATCGCTCATGCGGAAGATTCCATTTGGAGTAGAGGTAACTGCTGCAACAATTTTTTTCTGAACATCTGCACACATAA
This sequence comes from uncultured Rikenellaceae bacterium, assembly GCA_964370955.1. Lineage (GTDB taxonomy): Bacteria > Bacteroidota > Bacteroidia > Bacteroidales > Rikenellaceae > Mucinivorans. Next base: position 5,012 of record CAYJLL010000103.1, read on the forward strand.
CCTTCGATGGCATAGCTGTTGGAATTACTACAAATTCGATGGAATCTTCTTGAGCTGCATTCTCAAATGCCATCTGCGATTGGAAAGCAGAGACAGCCTCTTTAAGAGCGTCTGCATTAGAGGCGGGAGCAACCACAACTGCAACCGCCTCACGAGGGATGGCATTACGCAGGTTACCACCATCGAACGAACTGAGTTTCAATCCCAGCACTGGAGCTTGCTCACGGATAAAACGATTCATCAGTTTGTTAGCGTTTGCACGCTGAAGGATAATTTGAATGCCTGAGTGGCCTCCTTTGAGTCCTTTTAGGTGGAGTTCAAAAGCAGCCTCCCCCTCTGGGGCATCCACCTCAGGGTAGTTCATGGTGATGGTGTTGTTCACCGCACCTGCACACCCCACATACAACTCACCCTCGTCCTCAGAGTCAAGGTTGATTAGGAGTTTACCATCAATAAGGTCCTCCGCCAAGCCATTTGCGCCCGTAAGGCCAGTCTCTTCGTCTATGGTAAACAAACATTCCAAAGCTGGATGTGGCATATCTTTAGATTCCAAAATAGACATCATCGCTGCAACACCTATTCCATTATCGGCTCCTAGAGTGGTACCGTTTGCTTTGAGCAACTCACCCACAACTATGGGTTCGATAGGATCTTTCTCAAAATCAAAGGTTTTATCTGAATTTTTCTGAGGAACCATGTCCACGTGTGCTTGAAGCACTACCACAGGCGAGCTCTCCATACCTGGGCTGGCAGGCTTTTTCACAACAAGGTTACCCGTAGCGTCACGTTTGTAATCTAATGAATTGGCTTTCGCGAACTCGATAATATGATTGATGATTTGCTCTTCGTGTTTGCTCGGGTGTGGAATGGCGCAGATATCTGCAAAATTCTTCCACAGAATTTGAGGCTGTAGATCGGTGATTTTCATTCTTCTTATAGTTTTTTTAAGTTTAAAGTTAAATTCTTTTAGCACCAAGGTTCTACGAGTTGCGTCACCTAGGCACATCAGTTACAAATATATGATTTTTTCAAGAGTATTTCAAATTATTTTTTAACTTTGTGACACTTCAACTATAATAGCCTTAATAATCATGGAAACTCTCAACCAATGGATCACCACATCCAACGACTATCTCTGGTCCTACATACTCATCGCTCTGCTCCTTGGCTGTGCTCTATGGTTTACGCTGCGCAGTGGTTTTGTACAATTCCGCATGTTTGGAGAGATGTTTCGCCTTCTACGCGACAAACCCTCCTCTAAGGGGGATTCAAAAAAGAGTATTTCTTCTTTTGGAGCTTTCAGCATATCTTTGGCTAGTCGAGTTGGAACGGGTAATCTCGCAGGCGTTGCAACGGCAATAGTAGTGGGAGGACCTGGGGCGGTATTCTGGATGTGGGTGATCGCACTTCTTGGGGCTGCAAATGCTTTCATAGAATCGACTCTAGCCCAGGCCTACAAAACTAAAGACAAAGA
>CAYJLL010000104.1:0-6381 GCA_964370955.1 uncultured Rikenellaceae bacterium
CTGCCTACAACTACGACAGTAAATACTTGGTTGAGTTCAACGGACGCTATGATGGTACATCTCGCTTTAGCAAAGAGTCTCGCTATGTATTCAGTCCTTCGGGTTCGGCAGCATGGGTTATCTCTCGCGAGAATTTCTTTGAGCCACTAGAGGATGTTATTAGCTTCCTGAAACTACGCTATTCTTATGGTACTCTTGGCAATCAAGACGTGAGTGAATATGCTTACCTTGCAACCATGGGCTCGGGACAAACCAGCCAAATACTAGATGGCGAGCGCAAGACCTACGTTTCAGCCCCAGGGCTAATCACCGCTGACCTTACTTGGGAAAAAGTAACCACTTCGGACATAGGTCTTGATCTTTATATGTTTGACAATCGTTTCAGTTTGACCGCCGATTACTATGTGCGTAAAACAACCGACATGCTCACCACCGGAACTCAACTTCCAGAGGTTCTAGGAACAAACGTACCTCTTGAGAATGCAGCTGACCTTGAAACAAAAGGATGGGAGCTTACTGTGGGTTGGAAAGATCAATTCAAACTCGGTGGCAAGCCGTTCAAATATGACGTTAGCTTCAATATTGGCGACTCACGCAGCTACATCACTCGCTTTGATAACCCAACCGGAAGTCTCAATGAATACTACGTGGGAATGGAACTTGGCGAAATGTGGGGTCTAACCACCGATGGTTTCTACACCTCGTATGAGGACATTGCAAACTCTGCCGATCAGAGCGCAGTTCAATCAGACGACGACCCAACCCTTGCCCCTGGTGACCTGAAATTCAAAGACATCAACGGTGATAACAAAATCAACGATGGCGATTGGACACTAGAGGATCCAGGTGACTACCAAATCATAGGTAACAGCCGCCCACGCTACAACTATGGTATGACTGCAAACTTCCAATGGAATGGTTTCGACCTAGGAATCATCCTTCAGGGTGTTGGCAAGCAGAACTACTACCCACACAGCAATGACCTTTACTTCTGTGGTACTTACTCTCAGCCTTGGACCAACACCACTGTTCACAACTACTACGATCGCTGGAGCGAGGACAATCCTGATGGCTACTTCCCTCGTCAAAAAGCCTATGTGGTAGAAGACTGGCGCAAAGAGGCAAATGCCGTTCAGACTCGCTACATTCAGAATGCATCTTACCTTCGTATCAAGAATCTAACTATCGGTTATACGCTTCCTAAACTCACTACTCAAAAGATGGGCATAGAGCGATTGAGAGTTTATCTATCAGCCGACAACCTTGCAACTATCAGTGGTTTGTACAACAACTACATCGACCCTGAGGCACTTTCGACTACAGGTGGTGGTTCGGGAATGAAGTACCCACAACAACGCTACTTCTCATTTGGTATTAACCTGACTTTCTAAGTAAAATCAAAGTTCAAAAAAAAGAAAAACTAACAATAATGAAATCACTATATAAATCGGCACTTAAAGTCTCAACTGCACTTGCAGTAGCTCTAACATTGGGTGGATGTAACGATGATTTTATGAATCGCTACCCCGAGACAAGCATCACTGAGCCTCAGTTCTTCAAGACTGTGAACGATCTTGAGATCTACACCAACGGAATGTATGGCTACATGGGTCCTAGTTATTGGGAACCAGGCACCGACGATGTGTACTACATCGCTCAAGATGTTGATCTATTCGAACTAATGAACGGCCTTGTATCTCCACAAAACACCTCAACTTGGAGCTGGAGTAACATTCGCAACGTGAATTTTATGCTCGCTCGCGCTGATCAAGCAACAGGAGATGAAGCCCTTAAAAACCACTATATCGGAGTGGCTCGCATGTGGAGAGCTAAACTCTACTACGACAAAGTGAAACTCTACAACGACGTGCCATGGTATGACACAGATATTAGTTCTAATGACACTGAGGCGCTCTACAAAACTCAAGATCCTCGCTCAATGGTGGTCGATAAGATTATCGAAGATCTTAACTTTGCTGTGGAAAACATCCAAAGCGGGAACAATAAAACTCTAGTTCACAAGGATGTTGCTCGTATGCTTTTGGCATCGATCGCTCTACACGAGGGAACTTATCGCAAGTACCACGACGAGATCGGCCTTAATGATGGCGACAAGTATTTGGAGATTGCTTACCAAACTGCAAAGACTATTATCGACGAAGGTAACTACTCTATCTCTCACGAGCGCAACGGTGAGTATCAGGCGTATGAATCTCTATTCAACAACACAAACCTGTCGTCTAATCCCGAGGTTATCTTCATGCGTGATTATGACAACGCTCTAAATGTAAAACACAATGCAACCTCTTGCTTTAACTGGATGTCAGGCATGTCGCGCAATCTAATGGAAGATTATCTGTATATCCAAAACGGCAAAGCAGTGGCTTTCCACACTATCGCAGGCTATGACAAAATGGATGCCTATGAGGTATTCGAAAATCGTGATCCACGCATGGAACAAACAATGATGCGCCCAGGTTACATCCGCACTGGTAGCTCTTCTTACAGCGCACCAAATCTAAACCTAGGAGGTTTCCCTCAGGTGAAATTCCAACCAACAACCGAAGACCAAATGTCATGGGGTAAGGCCTACACCGATCTACCTATCTTCCGTTATGCTGAAACTCTTTTGATCTACGCTGAAGCAAAAGCAGAGCTAGGCATCCTAACTCAGGCGGATATTGATATGACTATCCAGCCACTTCGTGATCGTGTTGGAATGCCTTCACCTATGCTAAGCGATTGGGCTGTGGAAGACAAAGTTCAGTCGGCACGCTATCCAAACGTTGTGAGTTCTCAAAAAGGTGCAGTCCTTGAGATTCGTCGTGAGCGCCGTATCGAGATGAGCTGCGAGGGTCGCCGTAAGGACGATTTGTACAGATGGAAGTGCGGTCAAGCACTGACTGTTCAGCCCGAGGGAAGTTATATTCCAAAACTTGGACGCTATGACATCGACCGTGACGGCAAAGATGATGTTGCGATCTACGCAACTCGTGCCGAAGTAGAAGCTCTTCCTGATGATCAAAAAACTGGTATCACAGTTATCGACCTCGAAAATGCTAGTTTTAGACTATCAAATGGCACCTCGGGTCACGTGATGTACTACCAGATGGAGAACACCAAAGAGTTCAAAGAGCCCGCTTACTACTACTCTCCAATGAGTACAGAGGACATACTATACAATCCAAACCTAAAGCAAACTATCGGATGGGAATAAGCCAATCGCTTATTTTATCAAGATAAATGCTCAAAGAAAACTACTCCCACTATAAATTTTTTATGGTGGGTGTAGTTTTCTTTGATTATAAGATATATATTTGTAGGAATTTAAAACCCAAAACACTTTAAAATTAAAATGAAACTTAGAACACTAATTCTATCTGTCGGCTTGCTCCCTTCTCTTGCGCTAGCCCAGGGTCACAAAGGCAAGGTTTATGTGGATTCAAACAACAATGGCACTTTCGATTCGGGCGAGAAAGCTCTCTCGGGGGTTATGGTCACCGACGGATTGAATATCACCAAAACCGACAAAAACGGAAACTTTTCAATAGAGGGACACGACAAAGAAAGATTTATCTATATCACCACTCCCGATGGTTATAAGACCAACAATGCGTTCTATCACAGAGTGTCTGACTCGAAGACTCAGTATGATTTCGCAGTGCAGCCTCACAACGGGACAGCAAAGGACGGAAGTCATAATTTCATTCATGTGAGCGACACAGAAATACGTGAGAGGCAAGGTCATCAACCTTGGTTGAAAGACCTAAAATCCTATGCGCAGAATAATAATTCAGCATTCATCATCCACACAGGCGATATTTGTTACCCCGAAGGACTCGAAGCTCATATCCAGATAATGAACACCCAGAATATGGACTGCCCAGTGTTCTACACCATAGGCAACCATGACCTTGTAAAGGGTGAGTATGGCGAGCAGCTCTATGAATCAATCTATGGGCCATCGTGGTATTCGTTTGATGTGGGAGGAGTTCACTACATTGTCACCCCAATGCCAGGGGGAGATTATGCACCCAAATACACCAAAGAGGATGTATATGAATGGCTTAAAAACGATCTTGCCGCCATCGAAGAGGGCACCCCTATCTATTTATTCAACCACGATCTTATTGGCCGCAACCCCGACAAACTAGAGTACAGCGCAGGCAAGGATAAGACTATCGACCTGCACCAACACAACATCAAAGCGTGGCTCTATGGCCACTGGCACACTAACCACATGTTCCGCCACGGCGATGCTTACAGTATCTGTACCTCGACCCCTATTCGAGGTGGAATTGACCACTCTGTTGGTGCATTTCGTGTTATGAACGTGGATGCAAATGGGGATTTCCGCTCTCAGATGCGCTACCCTTATCTAAATTCAATGGAAATTGCATCTATCCACGAGGGTCGCTCATCTGTGGTAGATGGTAAAGGCACGCTATCTGTTAATATTTACAAAAGTGCATCATTGGTAGAAAGCGTTACTTACACTCTAAAAATCAACGACAAGGCGAGCAAATTTAGTGGCTCTCTAAAGCCAAACACTGATTGGAACTTCTCGGGCGAGCTTGATCTGTCGTCTTTGAACGAAGGCGATGTGGTTGGTGTGGAAGTGACAGCACGATTTAAGAATGGTGAAACTTCGCGCGAGTATGACAATTTCACTATCGAAACCTCTCCTGCGGTGAAACTAGGTGAGAATTGGACAAACCTACTGAAAACTTCTTCACACTATGGTGTTGCAAGTGACAGCCTAGGGGCTAACCTTTCTATGGCTTGGACTACAAACACAGGTTCTAACATCTTTATGTGTTCGCCACTGATCTACGACGGTATGGTCTTTACAGCCACAATTGACGAGAATCACCAAGGAAAGAGCGCTATTGTTGCAATGGATGCCACAAGCGGTAAGATACTATGGAAATACCCCACGAAAAATTCGGTTAAAAACACTATCGTAATCGAAAGTGGTAATGTTATGGCGCAAGATGTAGATGGGAATCTATATGCAATCAATGCAAAAACTGGCACTCTCAGCTGGGAGCACAAACTTGGTGTTGCATCTGTTATTCCTATACTTCTAGAGGGGCTTGCCTCAAACGAGGGCGTGGTGTATGCTGGAACGGGTAAAGGACTAACTGCACTAGAGGCTCAAAGCGGAAAAGTGTTGTGGGTTAATAAAGATTGGGGACAGAATGAATCTGCAAGTTCGACCATCTCAACCGATGGCGGTGTTGTGGTTTTGGGCAGCCAATGGGGGTCTCTATATGGTAATGATGCTCAAACGGGCAAAATGCTTTGGAGACAAAGTCAGAATGGTCTTAGCAGTCGCGGATCATCGCCTGTTTTCTATGACGGTTTGCTGTATTTGGTGTCAGCTTCAAATCTCTTTATAATTGAGCCAAGCAGCGGAGAGATAGTCCTGCGCAAAGAGCTACCTTATAGTGCTGATGTCACCTCTACCCCACTTATCACTGAGGGTGAAATTATATTTGGTACTGTACGTGATGGTCTAGTTGCTCTGGATCGAAACACCTACGAGCAAAAATGGATCTTCCGCACTGGCGAGGCTATGCTCTACAGCGCACCCTACGCCACAACCCCTGCCGCAATGATAGAAAGCAGCCCAGTACTCTCTGGCGGAATGGTTTATATTGGCGGATTGGATGGCGTTCTCTATGTTTTGGATGCCGAGAAAGGCACAATGCTTTGGAAACAACCACTGGGAGCCCCTATCTTCTCTAGCGTTGCAATCAGCGGCAATGCTCTTTATGTGAGTGATTATGCAGGCAATACGAGTTGCTTCGTAGGAGAATAGCATTACATAAACTAAGTACAAAAAACCCCTGCGGTAGATTTGAACCTAACTAGTTCATATCTCTCGCAGGGGTTTTGCTTTAAAAAGGGGCGAGGTGTTTGATATACGATTAGTCAAACATAAAAGGTTTAGTTCGTGTTGATTTAAATGCCAAAAGCGGGATCATACTCCACAACTCCGCTGACTCCTTTGAGTGCGTCGGGGGTAAGTTCGAGCGCCATGCAATATTCCGAGGGGACTTCAAAAGGCATAGTGATGCCAAATCCATCGCATTGAGTGTAGCCAAATTTCGGATAATAGTCCGCATGACCAAGCAACACTACTGAGCCATAGCCCAAAGAACGAGCAATTGAGTGAGCTTGATTGATTAGCGCAGAACCAACTCCTTTACCTTGATGGGCTGGTAGTACTGCCACTGGCGCCAGTGCTAACGAATTGAAACTTTGCTGGGGATTGGTAATCTTGATTTTAGTAAGCATGATATACCCAACAACTTTATCTTGGATTTTTGCCACCAGTGAGAGTTCAGGAATAAACGATGAACTATCTCTGAGTCT
>CAYJLL010000105.1:0-6334 GCA_964370955.1 uncultured Rikenellaceae bacterium
GCCACGAAATAGCTACCAACAGTACTATGTAGGCGGTGATTAGTAGCGGGTCGCGCAACAGTACTTGCAGAGTGTTGGTAATACAAAATTGCACCACTTGAACATCCGATGTGATTTTTGAGATGATCCCTCCCTTGCGCTGATCGCTAAAGAAAGAGGCCTGAAGGCTAACGATGTTATTGAACACATCATTGCGTATTCTCTCTATCGCTCCAATTCTGAGCGATTCAACTATTCTTTGCGCCAAATAACGGAATAGGTTAGAGAGCAAGGAAATGGTCACAGTCATTACCGCAAGAGTCATAAACAGTTCTTGGGTCGTGGAGTTTCCAAAGAGTTTGTAGGTAACATAATTAAAGAAGCTGTCAGCCCATGCACTCGAAAATTCAAACGCAGGTAGAGTTGTCACTTGTTCTATCATTCCAGTCCCAGCGCTCATCGTGTCGATGATGGGAATCAGCATCCCAAAGGTCGCTGCATTGAAAATCGAGTGCAACAGGATGCAGATAAAATAAGGGATGGCGTAGCGTGAAAACGGGCGGCCGAATTGTAGTATGCGTAGATAGGTTTTCAAGTTTTTCTCTTTTTTTGTTTGTGCATGCTCGCACTGGGGATGCAGAGCGTCTTTAATTATTTATCTTTAATTATGCCTTTTTAAGGGCGTGCGCTACGGGTGTTCTGCTTCAGAATAAGAGCAAGATTGCCTGTGCGGCTCGCACCTCCCGTGGGGGGAGCGTACGCCCTGCTAGTGCATGCCAGCACTTCCCGTGGGGGTGCTACTTATATTAGCTTTTTATTTGCCCGTGTGGCTCGCAGCCTCAAGTAGTTGGTTGAGCGCTTTTTCTAGGGTCACTCGTGGGACCCCAATGTTCATCCTCACGAAACCCTTGCCACACTCGCCATACATCCCTCCGCAGTTCATGCCTAGCTTTGCTTTTTCGATCAAAAACGCTTTGAGGGTCTCGCAATCCATGCCCCACTCTCTGAAATCTAACCACATCAAAAAGGTCGATTCAGGCTTGTAGCATTTGATTGATGGGATATTTTTGTTTATGAAATCCACCGCAAAATCGATGTTAGCCTCTAGGTAGTCTCGCATTTCCACCATCCATTGCTCGCCCTTGGTGTAGGCAGCCTTTAGGGCCGAAAGTCCATAGATATTGGTGTTGTCGCAATGGATGCGGCACATCATCTTTTGGTAAGACTCCATTAGCTCTGGGTTGGGAATCACGGCATAGGCAGTGCAAAGACCAGCGATATTAAAGCTCTTGGAAGGGGCGGTGATAGTGATGGTGTTTTGAGCAAAACGCTCATCAAGCGCCGCCATGTGTAGGTGGGTGAGGGGTTTGAACACAAAATCCATGTGAATCTCATCTGAGATAACCACCACGCCATGTTTCAAACAAATCTCGCCCATGCGTGTTAGCTCCTCACGGGTGAAAACTCGCCCTGTTGGGTTGTGGGGGTTGCAAAGAATAAATGCTTTAACCTCCTGTATTTTCTGTTCGAAATCCTCGAAGTCAATCTGATAGACTCCGTTTTCGTCTTGAACCAATTCGTTGTTTACAACCACTCGTCCATTATCCTCGATCACTCGTGCGAAGGGGTGGTACACTGGCGGTTGAATCAAAATTCCATCGCCCTCGTTCGAGAGGCTCTGCATCGCAAAAACCACACCTGCCACCACTCCAGGAGAGAACTCCAACCACTCACGGCGAACCTCCCATCCGTTTTGACTTTGAAGCCACCCTTGGATCGCCTCCCAAAACTCAGGGCAGCGTCTGCCGTAGCCGTAAACTCCGTGTTTAACACGCTCAGTTAGTGCGTCTATAATAAAATCGCCCGAGGCGAAATCCATGTCGGCAATCCACATTGGTAGAAGATCGTCGGTGCCAAAAACTTCGGCATTGTTGCCGTATTTTTCACAATCGCTCCCACGGCGATCGATCACAGTGTCGAAATCGTAACGTTTCATATCTCAATTATAGGTGTTTCTTTTTTATTAATATGAGCTAAGTGGGGGAGTGTAGTAATTTTACAAAGGTAGATATTTTTTACTTTTTTCTGCCATTAAAAATAGATTTCTTACGCCAAGGGCCCCATCTATAATAGGCAATCGATGCCACCGCGCCACAGACCCATCCAAAAGGTATAGACCACCAAATGCCCTCTAGCCCTATCCAATCGCTAAGTATATAGGCGGCGGGTATCCTGATGCCCCATAGTGCAAGAAGGGTGATGAGCATGGTTGCCATCACATCGCCAGCTCCTCGAAGCATACCATTAATTACAGTCATTACATTGAATGCAGGATAGAAAAGACTTATTATAATAAGATACCTCTGGGCTATGGCTATCACCTGTTGGTCGGTGGTAAAGATTGAGAGTATCTGTTCGCCGAATATTACTATTATGGCTGTAATACTCACGCACACTATCATCGAGTAAAACAGAGTTAGCCGTAGTCCTTTTTTTACTCTGTCATAGCGGTTAGCACCCACGTTTTGCCCTGAGAACGACACTAGCGCCATGCCAAAATTCAATGCAGGAATCACCGCAAGGTGATCCACTCGTATGCCCACGGAATAGCCCGCAACTACATCCGCCCCAAATTCATTCACCAGAGCCATAATAGCAACAGCACCAAAAGCCACAAACGACTGTTGTATGCCTGTGGGCAGCCCGTATTTTACGCACAGCGCAAAAATCTTCTTATTGAATTTCAATCCCCAAAGGCTTATGCGGAAAATCTCGCTAGTGCGATTCACGTAAGCTATTGCAACCCCATAGGCAACAGCAGAGGCAATCACAGTAGCCCAAGCAACCGAGGCTACGCCCCAACCAAAAACCACCACAAACAGCAAGTCTAGAACAACATTCAACACCGCCGAGAGTGCCAAGAAATAAAGAGGTGTTTTCGAATCGCCCACTCCCCTTAGGATAGAGGATATGGTGTTAAATCCAAAAAGAAGTATCGTGCCGCCTCCCATATAGACTCTCAGGTAACTCACCGCGTCTGCCATCAGCTCTTCGGGCAAGGACATCATCCGAAAAATATCTTCGGCAAAGAAAGCCCCCAAAAAGGCAATCACTGCTCCTGCGCCCAACAAAAATAGATGGAGGGTGTCGCTGGTGAGCCGAACATTATCTTTATCACCCGCGCCGAAATATTGCGAAATCACTACGCTCGCTCCGCTACCAATGCCAATGACAATTGCCACCGAAGCGTAGATCACAGGCATACTTGCCCCGACCGCTCCCAGTGCTTCTGTTCCTATGTATTGTCCCACTATCACGCTGTCTACTATCTGGTAGAGTTGCATGAAAAGATTGCCCAGAATTATAGGCAGGGTAAATTTTATGATCTGAGGGCCGATCTTTCCGGCCGAAAAATTTGTAGCTTTCAAAAGGGCTTAAGGGGTGGGGTGAAAATTGTGATGAAAAAGTTTTGTATCAAAGGAAAAATTCATAACTTTGGTAGCTCAAAGGTAGGCATTTTTAGATGACTACCCTTATTGAAGAGCAAAAACAATTCAAATTAATACATAATTAAACATGAAAAAGCATAATTTTTCGGCAGGTCCTTGTATTCTGCCACGCACAGCAATCGAAAACGGAGCACAAGCAGTGTTGGATTTTGGCGGGATGGGGCTGTCTCTAATCGAGATCTCTCACCGTACTCCTGAATTTGAGGCCGTTATCGAGGAGGCGACTTCTCTACTGAAAGAACTTCTTAATGTACCCGACACTCACAAAATTCTGTGGCTAGCGGGTGGTGCATCGACTCAGTTCTATTTTGTGCCTTTCAATTTTATGGAGAAAAAAGCAGGCTATCTTAATACTGGCGTGTGGGCGAAAAAAGCCATCAAAGAGGCGAAACTCTTTGGTGAGGTTGAGGTGCTAGCATCGAGCGAGGACAAGAACAACACCTACTTCCCAAAGGGATTTGAGATTCCCTCTGATCTTGACTACCTGCATATCACAACCAACAATACTATCTTTGGAACCGAGATTCACGAGGATATGGATTGCCCTGTGCCGCTAATCGCCGATATGTCGTCTGATATTCTCTCTCGCCCTGTGGATGTGTCGAAATATGCGATGATCTATGGCGGAGCACAAAAAAACATGGGCCCTGCTGGTGTTACTTTCGTAATTGTTAAAGAGGATGCCCTAGGCAAAGTTACTCGCCCTATACCCTCGATGATAGACTATCGCACTCATATTGCCAATGATTCTATGTTCAATACCCCTCCTGTGTTCCCTATCTACATGGTGCGCGAGACCCTCAAGTGGGTTAAAGAGATGGGTGGTGTAGATAAAATGTATGAAATCAACAAACGCAAAGCACAGTTGCTATACGATGAGATCGAGCGCAACTCGATGTTCTCTTCGCCGGTGGCAGTGGAAGATCGCTCATTGATGAACGTGCCTTTTGTTTACAGCGATAAATGTGGCGATATGGAACTTTCGGTATTCCTGAACTTCGCAAAAGAGCGTGGTATGGTGGGTATCAAAGGTCACCGCCTAGTGGGTGGCTTCCGTGCTTCGATCTATAATGCTTTGTCTCAAGAAAGCGTTGAGGCTCTAGTTAAGTGTATGCAAGAATTCGAGGCTGCTAATTAATAGTCTCATCGGACTCAAAAATAGCGTTAAACCAAACTTAAAATAAAAAACAATGAAAATACTAGTTGCAACCGAAAAACCCTTTGCAAAGGCGGCGACAGATGGCATACGTGAGATACTCATTCACGCAGGCTGCCAAATGGAATTGCTCGAAAAATATAGTGACAAGCAACAACTACTTGATGCTGTTTCGGACGCAGATGCGCTAATTGTGCGCTCAGATAAAGTGACTGCCGAGGTGGTTGAGGCTGCCAAAAATCTAAAGATAGTGGTTCGTGCTGGTGCAGGGTTCGATAATCTGGATCTTGAGGCGCTGAGAGCTCGTGGCATAGTGGCGATGAATACCCCAGGGCAAAACTCCAACGCTGTGGCAGAACTTGCCATCGGGATGATGATCTTTATGGCTCGTAGCTGCTTTAACCCTGGAACGGGCAGTGAACTTTTGGGTAAAACCCTAGGTATCCACGCCTACGGAAATGTGGGGCGCTTGGTGGCTCGCTGTGGACGTGCGCTGGGTATGAACGTCTATGCCTATGATCCTTTTGTGAAGGATGCCTCGATATTTGCTCGTGATGGAGTGGCGCAGGTGCCAACAGTGGATGAATTGTATGCAAAATCGCAATACCTCTCACTGAATATTCCAGCAACCGAGCAAACTCGTGGCTCGATAGGCTATGATTTGGCTATGTCTATGCCCAAGGGGGCAACCATTGTCAATACCGCTCGCAAGGAGGTGATAAACGAAGAGGGGCTCGCCAAAGCGATGCGTGAGCGTGAAGATATTAAGTATGTCACTGATATTGCGCCTGATGGCGATTTTTCGGAATTTGGCAAGCGTTTCTTCTCGACCGCTAAAAAAATGGGTGCCGAGACCTCCGAGGCAAATATCAATGCTGGACTTGCTGCTGCTCGTCAGATAGTAGCGTTCTTCGAGGACGGCACAACACGTTTCCAAGTAAATTAGGTGCGAGCGGACGCTGGCGAATGTTTTATGGTTAGAGACAAGTCATAAAGGCGCTATGCGTCCGAGCCGCACGGGCGATGGTTTTGTGAGAGATAAATCATAAATGAGCCTTTGACCCTAGACGGGCGAACCGCACCCCCGAGGGGCGGCCGTCTTTACCTAAAGGTAAATTCGTCTAAGCCCCTTGCGGTTCGCCCTAAAAGCTGGAGCAGCGGTGGTTTATGAGAAAAAGAGCCCTCCTTGGCTAAAGGGGATTGCAGAAGACCACGTGTTGAGCACCTGCGAAACCGGACTTCGGCAACAACGAAACCATAAAGAAAAAAAGCTAGTTGCGAGCGGACGCGGGCGATGGTTTTGTGAGAGGCAGGTCATACAAGAGGTAATGCGTCTTAGCGGGGCGACACTCCCCCAGGGAGCCCTGCTCCTTTTCCTAATATGGGAGCAGGACATCCAGTGTCGCCCTTAAAAGCCAAACCAAAAAAGAACCCATCCTTGGTTAAAGAGCCTGAAACAGACTAAAAAAGTAGATTTCCGCTGTTTTAAGGGGTTTAACCATAAAAAGAAAAGCTAGTTGCGAGCGGACGCGGGTAGTGATTTTATAGGAGCTAGACAGAACCATTGCAAGTGCCGCTGGCACAGACGAGCGCACCGCCCCCATTCGGGGCGATCGTCTTTAACTAAAGTTAAACACGCTCTTTAGCCCCGTGCGGTGCGCCTCAAACACGCCGTTGAGAGGTAAACCAA
>CAYJLL010000106.1:0-6260 GCA_964370955.1 uncultured Rikenellaceae bacterium
CATCTATGGTTCGCTTAATCATCTGCGCAACTCTCTGGCGAGGCAAACATGCCTTCAACACCAGAGGAGTGTCATTCTCGTTTTGATAGACAAACCCTATGTGAGGATTTGCCATCATCACTCTCTCGAGCTCGTAAAATATCAGTCGTCTTTCATGTTCGGGAGTTTTGAGATATTCACGTCTAGCAGGGATATTATAGAATAGATTTCGAATCGTAAACGAGCTACCAACAGCGCACGACACAGCACTCTGTGATGTTAGTTCACCACCAGCAATTACTATTTGAGTGCCTATTTCATCTCCTTGATGGCGAGTGCATAACTCGACCTGCGAGACCGACGCAATTGACGGTAAAGCCTCACCCCTAAAACCAAATGTGGTGAGTGAAAACAGGTCGTCTGCCTTGCGTATTTTCGAAGTGGCGTGACGTTTGAATGCCATCAAAGCATCCTCGCTAGACATACCCACTCCATCATCAACCACTTGAATCAAAGTAGCTCCTGCTCCAGAGATTCTAAGGCTAATGTTTTTCGCTCCTGCGTCAATAGCATTTTCCAACAATTCCTTTACCACCGAAGCGGGTCGATTCACAACCTCTCCAGCGGCAATTTGATCGGCAACAGTTGCATTTAATAATTCTATTACTCCCACGACTTACAATCCTCCCAAATGAACTATTGTTTAACCATTCCGTAGTAGTTCACCAGCACATAGAGCACCGCAAAAGCCAAGGCAAGGAAAATTACCGAGCGAATCAGCGTAGTGCGAGCTCCACCGCTCGTGCGGCGAGAGTGCTGCAGGCGGCGCATCTGCCCTTCGCGAATGATAGAACCTGGTTGGTACTCTTTATTTTGCGGATCATACTTGTCACCAAGTATCTCACGCTTGCGAAGCTCTTTTTCGTCGGCTTCTTTGTCCCAATACCTCGAGTGCATTCTAAATGTACGAGGTTTGTTAATTCCAAAAACTCTGATCCCAAACATTTATATTAGATTTGTTTAGTTATTTAAATATGGGGCGAATACACGCCCCCTAGCTTACAATTCTTAAAGTCTCGCTCTAAGCTCTTCGCCCTCTGCCTCATAGCCAGGTTTACCCAACAGAGCAAACATATTGCGCTTATAGGCCTCAACACCTGGTTGATCAAAAGGATTAACCCCCAACGCATAACCACTAATACCACAAGCCTTTTCGAAGAAATAGATCAAAGCTCCGATATTGTACTCATCTACTCTGTCAATCTCAAGAACAATGTTTGGAACTCCCCCATCCACATGGGCAAGCATTGTCCCCAAACGTGCCATGTCGTTGATTTGATTTAGGCGTTTACCTTCCATGAAGTTCAAACCATCTAGATCCTCTGCGTTATGTTCGATAGAGATTGCATATTTCGACTCCTTCACAGAGATCACACTCTCAAACAATGAACGCTCACCGTCTTGGATATATTGTCCCATAGAATGCAGGTCAGCAGTCAGGGTCACACTCGCAGGGAAGATACCTTTGCCGTCTTTGCCCTCGCTCTCACCATAGAGCTGTTTCCACCATTCACCAATATTTGCAAGTTTTGGTTCATAGCTGGCTAGAATTTCAATTTTTTTACCCTTGCGGTATAGCTCAGTACGAGCTGCTGCATAGATCAAAGCAGGATTTTCTTCCATCGGTACTCCAACTGCAGTCTGTGCCTGCATATCTTGCGCACCTTTCACAAATGAACGAACATCCAAACCAGCAACAGCCAAAGGAAGAAGACCAACTGGGGTTAATACTGAAAAACGACCACCAACATTATCTGGAATTACAAAAGTGCGATAACCCTCGTCGGTTGCCAATTTGCGAAGTGCACCCTTAGCCTCGTCTGTAACCGCAACTATGCGCTGCGCAGCCTCTTCTTTGCCATAGCGTTTCTCGATCTCCTCTTTGATGATACGGAAAGCGATAGCAGGCTCTGTGGTTGTACCAGATTTACTGATCACAACACAAGCTATCGAGCGTCCCTGAAGAGTCTCGAGCAACTCGCTCAAGTAATCCTCCGAGATATTTTGTCCTGCAAAGAGAACCAATGGAGATTTACGCTCCTTTTGCAACCAGTCAAAGCTATTGCCACACGCATCCAAAACAGCCTTAGCTCCAAGATAAGAGCCGCCGATACCGATAGAGATCACAACTTCTGCTCTTTGGGCCAAATCCTTTGCTACGCCTTCGATTTCGCTCAAGAGAGCATCATCAATCTCGCTGGGGAGGTTTACCCATCCTAGATAATCATTACCCGCGCCTTGACCTGAGTGTAAAAGTTCATTGCATTTAATCATTTCGCTCTCAAGTGCTTTTAGCTCTGCACATGAGACTGCTTTTTGAATGTCGATTTTCATATTCTTTTATTATTTTTTAAATTTTGTTACCTTATCATACAATCTTAAGATTGTTCAATCTAAACTAGTTTATCCAACACTGCATTCATCATCTCGCGTGCTGATTTTTTCTCATAAAGCACTCCATAGACCGCCTCAACAATAGGCATATCAACATGCTTGCCATACCTCTCAAGCACTTTCTTGATACAAGCCGTGGCATAGTATCCTTCGGCCACCATATTCATCTCAATTTGTGCTGATTTAACAGAGTACCCCTTGCCTATCATAATTCCAAAAGCACGATTTCGTGAGAATTGCGAATAACAAGTCACCAGCAAATCACCTAAATAGGCTGAATCGTTGGTATTGCGAGGGAATGAATAAGTCGTCTCCATAAATCTATCCATCTCGTCTGCTGCGTTGGCAATAAGAACTGCCATAAAATTATCGCCATATCTCAGAGCATGGCTCATCCCCACTGCTATAGCATATATATTTTTAAGCACTGCAGCATATTCCGCACCATAAATGTCGGTCGAGCTAGTTACTTTAATGTTTTGATTAGCAAAACACTCCCCTATCTTTGCCGCTGTCTCAAGATTCTTAGCCGCCACCGTCAGATAAGAAAGCCTCTCAAGAGCAACCTCCTCTGCGTGGCAAGGTCCAGTGATAACCCCAATATTGTCAAATGGGATATTGTAGGTCTCGTTAACATATTCAGCGATAGTTAAATAACCTTTGGGAATAATACCTTTAATGGAGGAGAGTATAAATTTATCTTCCAACGAGATATTCAAATCAGAAAGCACTTGTTCGAGAAATGCCGAAGGAGTTGCAAGCATTACAACTTGAGCGCCTTGGACTGCTTGATTAATATCATCATAAAGCTCGAGGGATGGTGCATTGAAACGTACATTGGTGAGATATTTTGGATTTCGCGAACGGGTTTTCAAAGACTCTAAAACCTCAGGATTTTTCACATACCAATTCACTCGTATTCCGTTGTCTGAAAGTATTTTAACCAGCGCAGTAGCCCAACTTCCGTGGCCTATCATTGCTAGGGTGCTTGTTGCAAAATTAATTGTCATAATTAAATTATAGTTGTGCTTTAAGTTTTTCTCAAATCAAACACCCAGGAAAAAACCTTAACCCCTGGGTGCTATGTTGTGACAAAGATACATTATTTTGTGATAACCTCCATCGTAAGGGGCTATAAATTTTTCAATCTCACAAAAAAACAATACCTTTGTGGTATGAACTACCAGCAACTAAAAGATAGCGTTTGCGAGCTCGCTAGAGATACCGCTGCATTTATTGCTCAGCAGCGCGAGAACTTCGATCACTCGCGAATCGAATACAAAGGACACCAAAACCTAGTCTCCTATGTTGATAAAGCAGCAGAGGAGCTTATTGTTGAGGGCTTATCTAAGCTAACACCAGGGTGTGATTTCCTAGGCGAGGAGGGTACGCAGACCAACAATGGCTCAGCCTATCGTTGGATTATTGACCCACTGGATGGCACAACAAACTTCATCCATAACTTCCCGCCCTATTGCGTTTCTATCGCCCTAGAGCACAACTCTGAGATAGTCATCGGGGTGGTGTATATTGTAAACTCCGACGAATGCTTTGCGGCAACAATAGATTCAAAATCAACACTAAACGGCAAGGAAATTGCAGTATCTAGCGTTGGAAAAATCGAAGATTCGCTCGTTATTTCAGGACTTGCCTACGATCACTCTAACGGCACTATCGATAATTTCATCAAACTCTTTGACCACTTCAATCGCACTACCAATGGAGCGCGTCGATTAGGTTCTGCTGCTGCAAATTTGGCTTATATTGCCTCGGGTCGCGCTGAATGTTTCTATCAACGCTCGCTTTCACCATGGGATGTAGCAGCAGGAGCACTTATTGTCAAACAAGCAGGTGGAGAGGTGAGCGATTTTTCGGGTGGCAAGGATTTTGTGTTTGGTCGTTCACTAATTGCAAGCAACGGCTTGCTACACAATGATTTTAGCAAAATTATAACCAAATAAGTGAAAAATTTAGCATACTACATATATCTTCCTTTTATATTTCTGTTCGCCAAGCTGCCATCTGTGGTTCAGTATTGGGTTGCAGATTTTTTGTATTTTGTGCTTTATAGAGTGATGAAATACCGACGGGGCGTGGTACGTGAGAATCTCACAAACTCATTTCCCGAAAAATCTCAAGAAGAAATCCTGGGGATTGAAAAGAAATTTTACCACCAATTGGCCGACACATTTGTGGAGGTTCTATCGATGGCATTTGCCACAAAAAAACGGATTTCAAAAAGGATGGTTTTTGAAAACCCAAACCTCCTCTACGATCTCTTTGGTGGAAAGATGTGGATCACAGCCATGGCTCATTATGGCAACTGGGAATATATCGCCAGCTTCCCCTTACACTACAAGGGAAGTGGAATGCTGGAAGCCTACCGACCACTAAAAAGTCATACCGCAGGGCGTATTTTCAATCGAATCCGCACAAGATTTGGAGGCATTACAGTTCCAAAGGCAAACATAACAAGACTTTTGATCCAAAACTTAAAAGCAGACAAGAGTTATACAGTTGGCTTGGTTTCAGATCAAAATCCAAAGCTATACGACCAACAAATTTGGCTTGATTTTCTGGGTCGCAAAACGTTGTTTGTGGGTGGTGTAGAAAAATTTGCAACTCGCTTTAATATGCCCGTTGGCTTTCTTCATATTGAAAAACCCAAACGCGGTCACTACGTAGCACGCTATGAGGTAATCTATGACGGACAAGAAAAGCTAGAACCGCAAGAGATTACCCGAAGATATGCTCAAAAACTCGAAGAGATGATTTGCCGTAGACCCGAGCTATGGGTGTGGTCACACAAACGCTGGAAACATCGCTACGAGGATCATCATCCATCCCAGAAACCACAAACGAAAGGAGAGAGTGATGCACAGTAAAACTGCCATAGTAATATTAAACTGGAATGGTCGCCAATTTTTGGAGATATTCTTACCTATTCTTATTGAACGCACCAAAGGGGCGAGGATTGTCGTAGCGGATAACTTCTCAAGCGATGACTCTTTGGACTACCTACGAGCACACCACCCCAGTGTCGAGATTATTGAATTGGATAAAAACTATGGATTCACGGGTGGCTACAACCGAGCTTTAAAACAAATAGATTCTAAATATTATCTACTACTAAATAGCGACATTGAGGTCTGCGACAACTGGCTCAAACCACTAGAGAAGATGATGGATGAGAATGCTGATGTTGCAGCCATCCAGCCAAAGATACTGTCATTTGCTGAGAAGAATCGTTTTGAATATGCTGGAGCCTCAGGAGGGTTTATAGATGCGCTAGGCTATCCTTTTTGCCGTGGGCGTTTTGTGGGGATGGCATCCGAAGAAGACAAGGGGCAGTATGACGATGCTCGCGAAATTTTCTGGGCATCGGGCGCCGCTATGATGGTTAGATCAGAATTATTCCACAACTTTGGCGGATTTGAGGAGTTATTTTTTGCCCACATGGAAGAGATAGACCTTTGTTGGAGATTCAAACGAGGTGGCTACCGTGTGATGGTAGAACCTCAATCAAAAGTCTACCACATTGGAGGAGGGACTCTACCAGTATGGTCTTCACGCAAAACCTATCTCAACTTCCGAAACAATATAGCAATGCTCTACAAGAATCTACCAAGATGGAAATTTGCGGCGGTCTACTTTGTTCGTTTGGGTACTGATTTTTTGAGATTTCTCACCTATTTGGTACCTCTTAGATGGAGCTTTGCAGCAGCGATTTGGCGAGGGCATCGAGATTTTTGGAGGATGAGAAAAAAACTACATATCCAGAAAGATTTACCACTGAAAAAAGTAGGACAAATCTACGGAGGTAGCAT
>CAYJLL010000107.1:0-3161 GCA_964370955.1 uncultured Rikenellaceae bacterium
GAATACTGAAACTCTACGACCGTACTCCATTCCTACGGGAGAAAAATGCCAACTCAATGCAAATTGTGAATTTAATTCGGCTTGGAACTCTTCATAGCGGTTGCCGATTGCAAACCCAACTCCTGCACGAGAATAAAAATGCCATTTGTCATTGAATAACCATGATACTTTTACATTAGGAGTGAAAGTTATCCATGAGTCGTCGTATCCTTTTGATAGTGCTACGTTATCTGGCAAATTTGAGAATACCCCTGTTGAGTAACTGTATGTAAATGGAACACTAAGCTCAAGCCATGGTGTTAGCTGATTGTTGTAGCTAAACCCGATAGACCCAATATTGCTTGAGGAAACAGATTCGTAGTTAAGACCTACTTGAAATTTCGAGTCAAATATTTTGTTAGAATACCAGTTGGAATTATTAACTGCGCCATATCCATAAAACACCGAAAATGATGATTTGCCAAATTCGGCATTTGGATACTCGTATACTCTCTTGCCACTTTCGTCGCGAGGAGTTGTTTCAAAAGGTGAACGCATTTGCGCGCTTACTTCATTCGCGCACAGTAGAGACGCACTTAGTGTTAGTGCGATTTTGAAAGCTGTTCTTTTCATTTTTTTGAATTGTTATTTAATTAAACGTAAAGCGATGTTAATAGCATCGATTAAAACAAAGATATGAATTTTTATTTAATTTTCCAAGTTCAATCCCCTGAGAATGTTGGGAATTGTAGTATTTTTCTGTGGATTTAATGAAATTTACTAGAGTAGTACTATAACCACTAGCGACATAACAGAAATTAGAATCCAGAGTGCAATGCCTAGCTTGATTGACTTTGAGCCAACACGACGAATTGTCGACAGTGATAGGGTTGAACCGATCAAAAATAAAGTTAGACTTAGCATCTTGTGCGATCCAATTTTAATGATGCTAGCCAGAGATTCATTTAAAGGATAATAGGTGTTGACAACCATTGCTAGGATGAAAAGCAGAATAAACCAAGGAATAGCGATTTTGCTTTTTTCACCACCATTTTCTTTTTTGAATATCCATGCTGAGATCAACGACAGTGGAATAATCCAAAGTGCGCGCGAGAGTTTTACGATCGTTGCAATCTCTAGAGCTTCTTCTCCATATTCTCTGGCTGCTCCCACCACTGCGCTGGTGTCGTGGATTGCAATAGCTGCCCACATTCCAAAATCTGCTTGAGAGAGTTCTAAGTAATTGCCAATATAAGGGAATACAAGCATCGCAATAGCGTTTAGTGTAAACACTACCCCCAGCGCAATTGAAGTGTCATGATCCCGTGCTTTAATCACTGGTGCTACAGCAGCAATGGCACTACCACCACAAATCGCAGTCCCTGCCGAGACCAGATAGCCTGTTTTGCGATTGATTTTCAATCTGCGGGCCAGAACTATCCCGACTATCATTACAATCACCACCGAGAATATCGTAAAGATAATACCCTCTGACGAAGATTTTAGGGCTTCCATCAAATTCATTCCAAAACCCAGTCCCACAACTGCTACTTTTAGCAGCAATGACGACACTTTGCTTGTGTGTTTCTCAAATGCGCTCCCTAGTGCAAGAGCAAAGGCGATACCGCCAAAAAGTGAAATTGCTGGCGATACAAATAGCGATCCTAGAGCTAATAATAAAAATAATATGTTATTCATATAAATCGGGGGGGTGGATTATTTTGCCCCAAATATAGTGTATATTGTCTGAGAAACCAATTATTATTACTGAAATTATTTGAATAGTTAGTTAAATTTTACTAAATTTGATTTAAAATTAAATTCTTTACTTTTGTATGAACAATAGATATGTAGCTTTGGATGTTCTTCGAGGACTGACTATCTCGATGATGATTATTGTTAATAACCCAGGCAGTTGGGATTCGGTGTTTTCCCCATTACGCCATGCCTCTTGGGATGGCTGCACTCCGACAGATTTGGTGTTTCCGTTCTTTCTGTTTATAGTGGGTACAGCGATGGCGTTTTCGTTTGCTAAACTAAAGGATGGCCTTAATCTAGGGGTTTCGAAAAAGATTCTCAAACGAGGGGCTTTGATTTTTCTTGTTGGCTTACTTTTAAACGCCTTTCCATTTTACCCGTTAGCATCTGATCCAGCTATTGGCTTCTGGGATAACCTTGCTCACTACTGGGGGCAAGTGCGTATCTTGGGGGTCCTTCAGCGAATAGCACTGTGTTATGTCGTAGGTTCATTCTTGATTCTCTCTCTCAAGCGAAAATCTCGGATTGTTTATTCTATGTTGACCCTTGGAGGGATTTATACGCTGCTTTTGCTGATTTTAGGCGACTCGCCTGTGGGCGTTTTTACACTGCAGGGGCAAGGTGTCTCTTCGATTGATATTGCGTTGCTTGGAGAAAGCCATACTTATTCGGGCTATGGGATTGTTTTCGATCCCGAAGGATTGCTTAGTACTATTTCGGCTGTTTGCACGTTGCTCTTTGGATATTTGATTGGTTTGATCGTTAGAGAGGGAGTAGATAAGATTTCGGTATGTTCTAGGCTCTATACTGTGGGCTTGCTCTCTGTTGGTGTCGCGATGATACTTAGTATTTGGATACCTATTAACAAGGCTCTATGGAGTGTGTCTTATGTGATGTATGCTGGTGGGTGGAGTACTGTGCTGTTGGCTTTGTTTATTTATATGATAGATGTCAAGGGGCATCAAAAGCTATTCACTCCGTTTCGGGCTATTGGCTTAAATCCCCTTTTTGCCTATCTCACGGCAGAGCTTTTGGCTAAGACCTTATCTGGTTTGATACGAATTGGTGATCAGAGCGTGTCGAGCTGGTATTACCAGAATGTGTGCGTTAGTGTAGTGGGGGAGAGTAATGAAATTAGCTCATTGCTGTATTCTTTGAGCGTCGTGGGGGTGATATTCGCTTTGTCAATAATCCTCTACCGCAAACGCATTATCATCAAGCTCTAGAGCGAATTGTTATGGCGAGATGTTAATCCATCACCCACGCCCAATTATCCTCAGTGGAGTCGTGCTCGCTGTATCTATAGCCAGCCCATTGGAAATTCTTTAGATCCTCGGCATTATCGATTTTGTTCTCTATCATATAGCGCAGCATCTCGCCACGCGCCATCTTTGTGTAGACGATCACCTGTCGCAGCTTGTCGC
>CAYJLL010000107.1:3180-6226 GCA_964370955.1 uncultured Rikenellaceae bacterium
AAAGTGAAGTCTATTACACGAATCGCTTTTTTTACCTGTGACCAGTGGAAGGCGTTGCGCTCTTCAGCCGATGCGAGATAGAGTAGGGTGCTCCCTTGCAATTGAACATCCTCTATGAGGGTTTGGGTTTGTATGTCACGCCAATATCTATCCACTCTCTGATCTGACCCCGCTAGACGCACAAACCCTTCCATGCGATAGGGAGAGATTGCATCAAGCGGTCGCAGTAAACCGTACATCAGTGAGCTTATGCGCAATCGTTGTTGAAGGTATGCGCAGTTGTTGGAGGTGATAGCATCCTTGAAATGTTTAAAGACTACTCCATTATAACTTGCCACGGCCGAGCTCACAGGGGCGCTTTGGTCATACAGTGCCACATAGCGTGAGCGTAGCTCTTTCGCTAGAGGTTGGCTGATTTTCATTATCTCGGCGAGTTCCGACGCTGAGTATTCTATCATTAGCTCTATGAGTTGCCTGCTGCTTGAAGAGAAGCGAGGCTCGCTAAGAGAGTTAGATGGTATGTTTAATTCCACGCCTGCGAGCATAGTTTTGGCTGGTGAGATGAGTGCTATCATTGGTTTGTTTGTGGTGGTTTGTAGTTATTAATGGTTTGCAATTAACGTGCTATATGCAAATGTAAATATAATTTTATATATTTGTATAACTGTTCATTTACATAAATATACGACTATGAAGTTTACCCCCATTATGGATTCTAAGTACAATTACTTAGAGAAAATTAGCCTCGAAGATACGCTCAAAGGCAATGATTTTCCTTATTTTAATCAAACCCTTGCCCATGTGAATGGCTCGATGCTAAGAGTTGGCCGTTTTCATGGCGAACTGCCTATGCATAAGCACGATGATGGCGATGAGCTGTTCTTTGTGTTTAAGGGCGATATTATTATTGAGACCGAGAAAGGTAATTTTGCTCTTACCACAGGTGAGGGGGTTTGCGTACCTAAAGGGGTGATGCATCGTCCAGTGTCTCTAGAGCCTTCTATTGTTTTGATGGTCGAAAATTCACTTTGCGATTTAGAGTTGCCCTAGTTTTTTCCTCGAAGAGAGCTGAAGAACTTGGTGAATGTGTTTAACTCCCGCACTTTCAGTATTTTTAACATACCTAGATATACTACAACTCCAAGTAGGCTTGCGCATATGACTGCCAGTGAGGTTGATTCGATAAGCAAAGTGCTTCCATGCATCAATGCTGCCATCACACAAGCGCTTAATAAAATGCGCCAAAGTTGATTGAATTGTTTGATGTAACTAACGTCAATCACTTTTTTTGTGTAGTGAATTGTGATTGTTACATCTGTAATATTGTAAATAATTTGCCCAAAGCATATCCAAATCAAACCAAAAGGTAGACTAGCAAATAGTATCGCTAATGCAACTGCTTTTTTGATTATTTCGGCCTTGAAAAATAAATCTGATCGACCGCAAGCGTTCTGAAGATTGTTGTTAATGGTTGAGATTGGATACCACATAAAAGCCACGCACAGTAATTGAAGTAATGGAGCAGACTCCAGCCATTTAGCCGTTAGTACAAGCTCTATGAGTGGTTCGGCAATGGCAGCTAAAGCTAACGAGAGGGGGAAGATAATAAAACAAGCCATCCTCAAATAATTGCCAAATGATTTCTCTAGGGTTTCTTTGTCGTTCTGAACGCTGCACAAAACAGGGTAGAGTACTTTGGTGAGCATGCCGCTAATGGTTGTAGTGGGGACTTGCGAGAGTGTGAACGAGCGATTGTAGAATCCCAGTGCGCTGGCATTATAGACTCGCCCAATGACCAAATTATATAGGTTGATATAACCAGTGTGTAGTATGCCTGAGAGTAAAATTTTTGAACCAAAACCAAATAGCGATCTGAACGATGATTTGTTCCATTCAAATCGTGGAATCCATTTTGAGCTCATCCAATAGAGCAGGGTCGTGACTGCGCTCAGAGATAGCGTTTGCCCCACAAGCGCCCACACCCCGTAGCCACTGTATGCCATAGTAATTCCGACCCCGCCGCTAATGATCATGGCTATGATGGTGATTATAGCTATTTTCTTGAAATTCAGGTCAATAGTTAGCATCGTGCGCTGGATTATGCCTGCTGCATTAATGATCAGTGATAGTCCCACAATGCGAGTGATGTCAACAAGTTCAGCTTGATGATAAAAACTGGCGATCAATGGTGCTCCAAAATATAGCAAGGCGTAGATTAGCAAAGATATTGCAAGGTTAAAGAAAAAAACCATAGAAAAATCTCTGCTGTCTCGATTCTGTTTTTGGATAAGTGCTGAGCCAAATCCGCTGTCAATAATGCTTTGGGCGAGAGCAATAAATATCGAAAGCATCGCAATCAAACCATACTCATTTGGTGCAACCACACGAGCAATGATGATGCTCAGTAGTAGTTGCAAACCGCGGTTAGCAAAGGTCTCAACCGAGCTCCACGCCACAGAGCGATTTGTCTGATGTTTGAGTTGCGACATATTGAAGTTCTGTTTTAGTTGAGGATTTTCTTTTTGAGCTTTATTGCCCATTTAGGGGTTTTGTTTTTGATGCTGAAAATGATTTTTGAACCACTAGATGCAAAAGGAAAATCCTTTAACATCATATGTTGGAATTCTCTTTTTTGGGTGTCATCTAGCCATTGGCTTTCACGAACTTTCGACAATAAATACAGCAAGTATCCTAAAATCCATCTGTAAAGATTTGGGTGAGTCTCTGCTGTGTTTAAATTTTTGAGCATCAGTTTGTAATCATCCATGACTTCAACATATTGTTGAGCAATTCGACATGTGAAGCCTTTTACGTTTTGGCTCACAGTTGATCCTTCACGAATGTTGTAGCGAAGGATTGTTAATGAGCTACTCGCGAATGAGTTAGCTTGGGTGAATACTTTCATGGAGAAAATCATATCTTCGTTGATGTGATTTGCTACTGCGCGGATGTTCGATCGAGTTAGAAATTCTTTGCTATACAATTTGTTCCATGTCGGCCAATGAAGTGATACTTTAAGTGATTTAGGGAAAATATAGTCGATAAT
>CAYJLL010000108.1:0-6152 GCA_964370955.1 uncultured Rikenellaceae bacterium
CCCGAAGATCCTACTTCGGGCTACCGTTCGGCTTTTGCAGCCTCTTCAGAGGATGCCGAGGCAGGATATTACACCGTATTTTTGGAAGAACCACAAGTGAAGGCCGAGCTAACGGCAACTCCTCGCGTGGGCGTCCACCGCTATAGCTTCGAGAACCCGAAGGATCAATACCTTATCATTGACCTCAAGCACGGTATCCAAGACAAAGCCAACACAGGCTATATTCGCATCCTTGACGACTACACCATAGAGGGCTACCGCCGCTCGAATGGTTGGGCAGACGACCACACAGTCTATTTCTATGGGGTTTTCTCTCAGAAACTCAAGGGAATGAATGCGATGGTAGATGGCTCAGTGGAAGAGGGCACAACCCAAGCGATTGGTCGTGAACTAATAGCTGCACTGCTATTTGAGAACCCCGAGAAGGTTATCGATCTTCAGATGGGTATTTCTTATGTGGATATCGAAGGGGCGAAAAAGAACCTTCTCTCGCAAAGTGCAGGCAAAGATTTCAACACTCTACGCGCGGAGGCTTTCTCTGTGTGGAACGACGCTCTCGATGAGATAGAGGTCAAAGGCTCAGAGGATGATAAAGTTATCTTCTATACCTCACTCTACCACTCTATGCTCGCACCTCACGGCATGAGCGATGTGGATGGACGCTATATGGGTTCGGATCGCAAGATACACACAGACACCGAGAATATGAACTACGGATTGTTCTCTCTTTGGGATACTTTCCGTGCTCTTCACCCCCTATTGACTATCATCGAGCCTCAGAAAAATCAGGAGTTTATTCAGTCTATGTTGCGCTACTATCAGCAATATGGCGAGCTACCAGTTTGGGACTTGAATATGCGTGAGAACTACTGTATGATAGGCTACCACGCAATCCCTGTGATTGTGGATGCTTATATGAAAGGTCAGCGTGACTTTGATGCAAAATTAGCCCTTGAGGCTATGGTTCGCTCTGCGATGCAGGAGGATTACGCAGGATTGAAATACTACCGTGAATTTGGCTACCTGCCAATGAACCGTGAGAACAACGCCGTGAGTAAGGCACTAGAATATGCCTATGATGATTGGTGTATTGCTCAGATGGCAAAAGAGATGGGCGAGGATAGCATCTATCGTGTGTTTATGGAGCGTGCTCAGTACTACAAAAACCACCTTGACCCCAAGGATGGCTTTATGAAAGGTCGTGACTCGTATGGTGAATTTAGAGCCGAGTTTGACCCTTTCGAGATTTCTATTTTGGGTCAGGGCGACTTCACTGAGGGTAGCTCTTGGCACTACTCTTTCTTTGTGCCTCAAGACGTAAACGGACACATCAAACTCCTTGGTGGCGATAAAAAATACCTTGCCAAACTTCACGAGCTATTCAATTCGGAGAGTATCACTGCCGACCACTCACCCGACGTATCGGGACTAATCGGAAACTATGTGCAGGGTAACGAACCCTCACACCACGTTGCCTACCTATTTAACTATGCAGGCGCACCTTGGCAGACCCAAAAATATATAGCCCAAATCAAAAACGAGATGTACACATCCGCTCGTGATGGACTCTGTGGCAATGAGGACTGCGGACAGATGTCAGCGTGGTATGTGTTCTCGGCTATGGGTTTCTATCCCGTGACCCCAGGTTCGGGCATCTACGCTCTGGGAACTCCAACTTTCGAGGAGCTGAACATAGAGGATTTCACAATTAAAGCTAAGAACCTCAGCAAAGAGAATTTCTATATCCAATCTATCACATGGAACGGCAAGCCTTACACTAAATCTTATATCACTCACCAAATGATAGAGGATGGCGGCGAGCTAGTGATGACTATGGGGGCGAAACCTAACAAGAGCTTTGGCGCAAAAGCCGCAGACCGCCCAGTATCAGAGATCGTGGATTTCAAAACCAGCAGCAATGAGATTCTGAGCACTAAATTCTTCGAGCCTTATATCACTCAGACTCAGCGTGTGTTTGAGAACTCTATCACGATTTCTCCTCGCCATGCTCGCTCTTGGCGCATAGTCTACACCACCGACGGTAGCGAACCTACTTTAAATAGCAAAACCGTGGAGGGCGATTTGACTTTCACCGAGGATACTCACCTAAAGATGCGTGCGGTGCGCCGTGATGGAGAGATGGGTACTATCTCTGATTTCAAGTTCTACAAAGGCAAGCTAGGCGATGGCGTAAGCATCAGTGGCACAGAGCCTTCTAAGCCTTACGACAAAGGTGGATTGGCAAAACTTCACGACGGAGCCACTGGTGGACCTAACTACATGGCACCACAATGGCTAGGCTTCGTGGGCGAGGATGTGGTGCTAACGCTAACCCTCGATAATGCTCGCAAAGTAGAGGGTGTTGGCTTTAATGCTGTGAACTCGTGGGGTGCTTGGGTTGTTCTGCCTTTTGGTGCAAAAGCGGACTTCTACCTTGATGGAAAACTAGTTGCCAGTGATGAGATTGACATCCCTGAGGCTAACACCTTCGAGGAGGGCGACTACTACTTCACCCTAAAAGGTGGCGTAGAGGCCGATAAAGTGGTTTTGACTCTTGATGGTGGCGAGCTACCTCAGTGGCACCCATCTTCAGGTCAAAAAGCGTGGAACTTCATCGACGAGGTGACTTTGTTCTAGGCGTGAGGTGAGATTGCCAGAGCGGCTCGCACCGGGGCGGACGTCTTCTAATGAAAGATAAATCATAAAGACACTGAGTGTCTTAGCCGTGCGTACCGCACCCCAACGGGGAGCACGGCTCGCCTAAGGGCAAGCCCATTGCACTCCCCTGCGGTACGCACTAAAAGTAAACTTGCGAAGACAAGTCATAAAGACGCCATGCGTCCCCCTGCGGTTCGCCCTAAAAGGCAAACCAAGGAAGAGCCAAACAAAAAAAGAAACCCACCTTGGTTTCGGGGTATGCAGAAGACCACGTGTTGAGCACCTGCGAAACCGGACTTCGGCAACAACGAAACCATAAAAAGAAAAGCCACAAGCAAACCTAAGGGACAGGCAAACCATCAAATAGCCTGGCGAACCCTAAACAAATAAACACAAAAAACCAATGATTACACCTTTTGAATTTGACACAAATTGGCTACTGGCGCTGAACTTCGATGGAGGGACGTTCCTAGATCAATTGGCCTACGTGTTTTCTGGGAAGCTAACATGGATACCCCTATATTTGGGGGTGCTGTGGTGGGTAGCTGCGACTCGCAGCATCCAAGAGGCAGTGCTACTTCTGATTGTGGCGGGGATTGCTATCGGGCTCACCGACCAAAGCTGTAATCTTGCAAAGAATTTTCTACCAAAACTTCGCCCTTCGCACAACCCTGACCTCACCCCTTTCTTACACATTGTGAATGATTATCGAGGGGGCCTTCATGGCACTCTTTCCGCCCACGCAGGTAATTCTGTGGCATTTGCGGTGTTGTCGCTTCATTTCATTAACAACAAGATCTACACCCCGCTGATTCTGCTGTGGGTGCTGCTTGTGAGCTATTCTCGCATCTATCTTGGGGTTCATTATCCTGTGGATATTATCCTAGGGGGAGGTGTAGGGGCTTTTTGGGGATGGATAGCAGTGGAACTCTATCGAGGGTTCTCCTCAAAGTTTGAAGAGAAAAACACATCGACCGACAAAGACAAAGAAGCAAACCAAAATGCATAAAAACTCACCACATACTCATCAATAATTATGAATCTGAATAAAATCCTGAAAAAGGCACTACCTCATCTGGCGGCACTGGTGATCTTTGCTGCCATCTCGGCGCTATTTTTCGCCCCTCAATATCAAGGCAAAAGCCTCTCTCAGGGGGATATGGTCCGCGCCGCAGGAATGGGACAAGACATCAAAGAACACATCCAAGAACACGGCGAGCACCCTCAATGGGCTGGTAATATGTTCGGGGGGATGCCTGCCTATTTGATAGATATGAACTACGAGGGTCGCTATGTAAAGAGCGTGGCAGACGGATTTTATTTCTTGGGACAACCAGCCGCCTTTTTGTTTGTGGCTATGTCATGCTTCTATTTGATGTTGTTGCTCTTTGGGGTGAACCCTTGGCTGGGAGTTATTGGAGGTATTGCCTACGGGCTTTCGAGCTATTTCCCTATTATCATTAACGCAGGGCATATAACCAAAATGATGGCACTGGCGTGGATACCGGGCTTGGTGGGAGGTATATATTATGCCTATCGCAAGAATCTGTGGTGGGGAGCTGCGATTGCTGGTATTTTTGCAGCTATCCAAATCTCGACCTCGCACTACCAAATCACCTACTACTTCCTATTTGTGATAGCAGCCCTAGTGATTAACGAATTTATCAGAGCCTATAAAGGGGGAGCTTTAAAGCGCTTTGGGCGAGCTACGGCTGTATTGGCTGCGGCGGCTATTTTGGCTGTTGGGGCAAACTTCGTGCAGTTATATTATGTTGCAGGCCACTCCTCGCAAACCATACGTGGAGCGAGCGAGCTAAAGAGCGAAAACCAAGGGAGCGGACTCGATAAGGACTACGCCACAGCGTGGAGCTATGGCAAGGCGGAGAGTTTCAATATGATGCTGCCTAATTTCGTTGGTGGAAGCTCTAGCGGCGGATTCTCAGAGAATGGAGCGGTGGCGAGCGAACTGAAAAAACTAGGCGTAGATGGTAAGATGGCGCAGTATATGCCCTCGTATTGGGGTACGCAGCCTTTCACCGAAGGGCCAGTATATATAGGGGTTGTTGTGGTTTTCTTAGCACTGTTTGGGGCTATGATGCTTAAAGGAGCTCAAAGATGGTGGATAGTTGGAGTGAGCGCATTGGCACTACTATTGAGCTGGGGACATAATTTCTCGGGCTTCGATTACTTCCCTCTGTATAATAAATTCCGTGTTCCCTCGATGATACTTGTGATACTGGAATTCACCCTACCACTTTTGGCTGTGCTGGGTCTACAAAAGCTATTCTTTAGCGAGGGGTCAAAGGCTGAAATTGGCAAGAAACTAAATATTGCTGTGGGCGTAGTTGGCGGATTCTTACTACTTGCCTATTTGGTGCTGCCTTCGTCAATGAGTTTTTCAGGTGATGGCGATATGAGTCGTGTGGCAGGTATGTTTGGCTTTAGGCTGGATCAAATCCCAGCCGACGCAAAACCTGCCATCGAATCTCTGGTGAGTGCAATGCAAAGTGAGAGAGCTGAACTCTTGCAAAACGATGCTCTCAGAGGGATTGGATTTGTGATGGTGTGTGCTTTCTTTTTGCAGTTCTACAACCTAGGTAGGATGAAACGATGTTTGGCTATTGGAGGTCTTACGCTGTTTGCCGCTATTGACCTGTGGAGCGTGGACAGACGCTATGTGAGCGAGGAGGATTTCCACGCCCAAGCACCTAGCGAGATTCACCCCACACCTGCCAACACCGAAATACTAAAAGACACCGAAGCTGGTTTCCGTGTAGCGAATTTCACTGCCGATCCATTCACGGATGCTCACACTAGCCATTTCCACCGCTCTGTCGGGGGTTACCATGCCGCAAAACTACGTCGCTATCAAGACCTCATTGAACACTACCTCAGCTCGGGCGATATGGCTATTTATAATATGCTCAACACCAAATATTTCATCACGGGCGAGGGTGCACAGCTTAATCCCGATGCACTGGGAGCTGCTTGGATAGTAGATACAGTGGTGATGGTAGATGGTGCGCAGGCGGAGATAGATGCTCTCGGGAAGAGCAGTTTCGACCCTTCGCGTGTGGCGGTGGTCGAGGAGAAGTTCTCTGCTCTGCTGGATGGCTTTACCCCTACACCGAAAGATAGCACTGCAAGTGTGAGCCTAGAAGATTACAAAGTTAATGCACTGACCTATAAATATTCAGCCTCAGAACCTTCGCTAGTGGTCTTCTCGGAGATCTATTTTGCCGATGGATGGAAAATGTATATTGATGGCGTGGAAAGTGATTACCTTCGTGCGGACTATGTATTGAGAGCAGCGGTAATTCCATCGGGTGAGCACACGATAGAGTGGAAGTTCGAGGCGCCTAACTTCGCTATGGCGGTAGGCATAACTCGCACCTGCTCCCTAATCCTGCTACTTTCGCCCTTGGTGTTGTTAGCACTAGGTTTTAAAACCCGTCGTGGTAACGAAGAGGAATAAAAGAAAAGCCACAAGCAAA
>CAYJLL010000109.1:0-6140 GCA_964370955.1 uncultured Rikenellaceae bacterium
TTTGCCTATGTGTTATCAAAGCTTAGTATCCGTTCAGCATTGAATTTCAATGCTCAGTTTGAGGATCATGCTATGCATGTTTATGCCGAATTTGTTGCCGCTAATGAAGAGCTTGAAAATCAATCGGTAAATAATGATATAGTTAAAAAATATGCTGATCTACCCTCGTGGGCAGACATCTTTAGACGCATTGCAGTAGACGAACTCGAGCACAAAGAAAATAGCCTTAAATTTAAAAAGTAATTTTGTGGATTTTCTCAAAAACGTATATAAGCAAATGCCTTGTTACTCAATTGAATAACAAGGCATTTGCTTTGGTCGGAATGACAAGATTCGAACTTGCGGCCACACGCTTACATATTCCTTCGTGGGGCAAGAATATAGTTATTTTAACCCCAGTTGGGCCATCACCGCTGAGCGGTAACTCTCTGAGATGGGAATTGTTGTTCGTCCAAAAATTATTGTGTTGCGCTCCACTACCTTAACATTTGAAAGGTTAACTATAAACGATCGATGCACACGACTAAACAGCTCATTGGGCAGAGTCGATTCTATCCCCTTTAACGTTGACAGGGTTTTCAGCTGCGTCCCATCAGATAATACAATAAGCACGTAATCACGGAGTGATTCCAAATACAACACTTCGCTATATTGCACCTTGATTAAGCGATAATCTGACTTTATGACCATGTAATCGCTTGTGCTCACACCCGCCGATGCTTTGCCAAGCAGACGCTCAACTTTATCGACACAACGAGAGAAATTGTCATAACTAATTGGTTTTAGCAGGTAGTCAATGGCATCGACTCGAAAGCCCTCTAGTGCATATTGCGAAAAGGCGGTAGTAAATACAACTTTTGTGCGGAATGTATCAATGAGTGATGCGAGTTCAATCCCGCTGATCGAGGGCATCTGAATGTCCAAAAACAAAAGATCTGGCTGCTCACGTCTCACAGCTTCTAGTGCCTGCAACGCAGAGCTGTACGCTCCAATTAGTTCCAATTTTGGAGTCTGCTCAATATATGATTTTATGAGTGATAGAGCTAGCGGCTCATCATCTACAGCGATACATCTAATCATTGTGTTGAGTATTAATAATTAATGTTACAATATAGCTGTCATCCAACACCTTCACATCGTAGGTGTGGGTGTGTGGGTAGATCAATTCTAGGCGACGCTGAAGATTCACCAACCCTATGCCTGAACCACTGCGATCCTGCGAGGTTTTTGGGTAGTTGCTATTGGTACACGTGAGGCGAATAATTCCGCCAATGAGGGTCATTTTTATATTTATATATGATTGCTTATCGGCGTCCACGCCATGCTTAAAGGCATTCTCAACTAATGATATAAATAAAAGCGGTGCGACTCTAACACCGTCGGTACTTTGTGGTAAATCGACTGTTATATTTACACTATCGCCCAATCTCACTCTCATCAGCTTGCAGTAATTATTGATAAACTCTATCTCTTTGTCGAGTGCCACTTGGGGGTAGTTAGAATCGTAGAGTTGGTAGCGAAGCAGGTCGCAAACGCTCATAAGCGAAGATTGTGCAACCGATGGGTTCAGCGATATAAGTGCATAGACACTATTGAGCGAATTGAATAAAAAGTGGGGGTTTAGTTGATTTTTCAATGCCGATAGTTCCATCTCGACCCTCATGCTCTCTGATTCACGAATCTTCTCCCGTGAATCCAGCCATTTTGCCGTCATTTTGATGCTCAGTGAAGGTGCTATCACCAGCACACTAAAAAAGACATGGCCAAAAACACTCTGGCCGAATTCACCTCGTTGTGGATCGACGCGATCGATCCGTTTATCTATGAAATCACCCAGCTCATCCATAACAAAGAATAGAGCCGTAAATATTGCCACATTAGTCAAAATATAGCCCCAAACGCGACCTTTGAATAGCAAGCGTTCAATGAGTACCGAGTAATTCAGGTAGAAGAGACTAATATATATAAGGTTCGGGATTATAATTAGAATATTGAACTCTCGCCCCATCATAGTGCCATAAGAGTGCATCAGCGCAAAAAGCGCAGCCCATACCGAGATGTGAACTAGAAAACCTCGCAAACGTCTAGGTAGTAACCTATTTATTATTTCTACAAATTTCATAATCAATTACTTTTCAACAAAGATATGCTTTTAATTTTACTCGCGCAATGCTTTGTCGATAGAATGGGAGCTTTTGCCGACAAAAGGCATCTGGTCGATAATTATGGGCTGAAATCGGATATTTTGCCCTGTTGGTCGAGGAAATGGGTGTTTTGGTCGAGGGTGATTGTTGGAGATGGCGCGAGAGTGTAGTTTTGTGGCAGAATCATCAAAGTAAACAGGATAATGAAAAAATTAATTTAAGCACTAGTGTGTCTATTTTCGCTCCACACACTATCTGCGCAACAAAAGCTAACACTCTCGCTCGCAGAGGCGATAGAGATGGGATTGACGCAAAACTTCGACCAACAAATCATCGAAATCTCTAATCTCTCAACGCAGGAAGAATTGGAGCAAACAAAACGAGATCTATTGCCCGATTTGAGCGCACAAATCAATCAGGGTGTTTCAAATGTTGGCAACACGGGTAATTACTCTCTCAACGCATCGGCCACATTGTGGAGCGGTGGAGTCAAAATGAATGCAATTCGTCTTGCACAGCTAGAAAGCGAGCAGGCGGACGAACAGATTATTCAGGCGCAAAACACTCTTGCAATCTCGATAATCAACACCTATCTAGTGGCGGTGATGAATGACGAATTGCATAAATACCAAGAATCGGTGTTGAAGATTAGTCAAGAACAGGCATCGCTGGGTGAAAGCCGCTTTCAGGCGGGAGATATATTGGAGAGTGACTACCTGTTGTTAAAGGCACAAGCGGCAAGCGATGCTAACGCCTACACCAATAGCCGCATTGATAGAGAAAATGCAATCATTGAGCTAAAGAATCTGCTTGCCATTGATAATACGGTTGAATTGAACGTCATAAATCCAAATGCTGATCTATCAGTAGATTCAATGCCTATGCCTTCGCTTTCGGAGCTTATAGATCTCACCGAGGCTTGGTTGCCAGATTTGAAGATTGCTCAAACTTCTATCGAAATAGCTCAAAAAAACATAGATATTGCAAAGGGCGGGCTTATGCCAACACTCTCTATTAATGGATCAGTAGGGTCGAACTACAACTCAACATCAAATCAAGCATGGGGTTCTCAATTCAGTGGTAACAATGTAAACTCCTTGAGTCTTTCACTCAACATCCCTCTGTGGAATAAAGGCAAAACTCGTTCAGAGATCAAGCAAATGAACTACGCCGCAGAGCAAGCCGAGATTCAAGCAAAAAAGACCGAATTTGAGTTACGCAATTCCCTAGAGCGTGAATACAACAACACTCTAGCTTTGGAGTTGAGCACCAAGGCCGCCCAAGAGAGCTTCGAGGCATACAAAGAGACCTTTAGAGTGTTCTCAGCGCAATTCACCGAGGGTGCAATCACGACAACCGAATTACTCCAACAACAAAACAACTACCTCTCCTCACTAAACAACTACGTTCAGAGCAAATATAACTACATCCTCTCGCGCAAGGTTATGGATGTGTATATGGGAGCAGAGATTAAATTATAAAAACAGATAAGAATATGAAAACTAGCAAAAAATGGGGATTAATCCTACTGGTAGCCATCACAGGTGGCATGGGTATTAGATGTACAATGTTTGGCAATGAAGCACAAGGCGATATGGTTCGTACAGCTGTTGCCGCAACAAAGGAACTTGAATTGAGTATTATGTCTACGGGCAGTATAGAACCAGTGACTCAGGTTGAGGTGGGAACGCAGGTGTCGGGTATTGTTGAGAAGATTTATGTCGATTTTAATAGCGAAGTCGAAGAAGGCCAGCTACTCGCATCGCTTGACAAACTAACGCTCAACGAACGAGTAAGACAAAGCAAAGCGACACTCGAAAATGCGCGCAGCAACCAACTCTACGCAAAGCAGAACTACCAGCGTACTGAGAGGCTATACGAGCAAGGCGCAGCAACACTTGCTAAACTAGAAGAGGCATACAATATACTCGAAACAGCCAACGGGTCGGTCATCTCCTCTGAGGCGGACTACAATCAAGCGCAAGTAAATCTATCTTATGCGGATATTTATTCTCCAATTTCGGGACGAGTTCTCAACCGAGCCGTAGACGAAGGACAGACAGTTGCCGCATCGTTTAGCACACCAACACTCTTCACCATTGCGCAAGATCTGAAAAAAATGCAGGTCGAAGTCGATGTAGACGAAGCAGATATAGGTTTGATAAGAGTAGGTCAAAGTGCATCATTCAGCGTAGACACCTACCCCGGCGAAGAGTTTGCGGGCGTGGTATCGCAGATTCGCTTGGAGCCAGTCGAAAGTTCAAATGTGATAACCTACACAGTGATCGTTGATGCTCCAAACCCAGACGAAAGACTCTTTCCGGGTATGACAGCAAATATCACCATCACAACCCAGTCGCCAGAGGGCGTGTGTATCCCAGCCGAGGCTCTTTACTTCACCCCTAGCCCAGAATCGCTCACAAACTACATCGTTGAAGATAAGGCAAAGAGCGATAGCAAAATTTGGGTGCTTGATGGGGCGAGACTTATCTCAAAAGACGTGACAGTCGGAGCATCGGATGGAGTTGAATCTATAATTAAGAATGGCGTCAATCAAGGCGACAGTGTAGTGGCTGGAATTGTACCACGAGCAACCAAAGAAACCAGTGGCAAGGGACTACTTTCGCCACCATCAGGAAATCGTCCACCTCAAGGAGCAATGTAATTATGAAAGAAGTATTGAAAATTGATCGCCTTACACGAACGTTTGTAATGGGATCGGAGAAAGTTCACGCACTGCGTGGCATATCGTTTATCGTTAACGAGGGAGAGTTCGTCTCTATAATGGGAACAAGTGGTTCGGGCAAGAGTACACTCCTGAATATTCTAGGGTGTTTGGATCAGCCCACCTCGGGAGATTATTTGATAGATGGGATCTCGGCTTCGAGCCAAAATGATGCTGAATTGTCTTTTATTCGCAACCGCAAGATTGGCTTTGTGTTTCAGTCTTACAACCTGCTGGCAAGAACAACAGCACAAGAGCAAGTCGAACTACCATTGTTATACAATCCTGCAATTGGAGCAAAGGAACGACGAGAGAGAGCACGCTACGCTCTCGAGCAGGTGGGGCTATCAGACAGAAT
The DNA here is from genome assembly GCA_964370955.1 of uncultured Rikenellaceae bacterium. Taxonomy (GTDB): domain Bacteria; phylum Bacteroidota; class Bacteroidia; order Bacteroidales; family Rikenellaceae; genus Mucinivorans. Next base: position 5,228 of record CAYJLL010000109.1, read on the forward strand.
GGGTCACCTTCCAAGCCAGCTCAGTGGCGGACAACAACAAAGGGTGGCTATCGCTCGTGCGCTTGTCAACGACCCTGTGATGATCCTTGCTGATGAGGCTACGGGTAATCTCGACACTCGTACTTCCTATGAGGTTATGTCGCTTTTTCAGGAGCTAAATTCTAAAGGCAAGACCATATGTTTCGTTACCCACGAGACCGACATCGCTGCCTTTACCTCTCGTTCGATTCGCCTGCGCGATGGGATCATTATTGCGGACGAAAGACTCACACCTCAATCGGCAGCCTCTGCACTAGAGGCACTACCAACTAACCAAGATTATCAACTTCAATAGGGGGCTATAACAATGAAATGGTACAACTATATTATCATCGCCTACAAGGCTTTGATTCGTAATAAAACAAGAGCCATACTCACAATGTTGGGTATAATAATCGGTATCGCCTCTGTGATCTCGGTGATGACCCTAGGGTCTGCATCAACAAACGATGTGCGAGAGGAAATTGCTTCGACGGGAACAAATATGATTATCATATCGCCCACTGCCGAAAATAAGGGCGGTGTGAATATGGGGCGCACAACTGCCAAGACGCTCTATGCAGCCGATGTGGAGTATTTGCGAAAGAACACTACCCTGCTCACAGCAGTATCAGCATCTGTCACCTCCTCTGGGCAGGCTATATATGGCACAAACAACTCCCCCGCAACGCTCAATGGTGTGGACAATAACTTTACGCACATAAAACAACTCAATGTTGAGAGCGGAATATTTTTCTCTCAGGCAGATGTGGAGAGTCTGGCGAAGGTATGTGTAATAGGGAAAACCATTGTTGACGAACTGTTTGAGGGTAAAAACCCCATTGGCGAATACATCCGTTTTAATGGTATTCCGCTGCGAGTGATTGGAGTGCTG
>CAYJLL010000110.1:0-6048 GCA_964370955.1 uncultured Rikenellaceae bacterium
CATCACGAACCACACGAGCTACAATACCCTTGTTACCGTGACGACCCGCCATCTTGTCACCCACACGAAGCTTACGCTTCTTAGCAACATAAACTTTCGCCAATTGAACGATACCTGATGGTAGTTCGTCACCATTGGTGATGTTGTAGCGCTCACGTTTGTGGCCTGCGTCAAGCTCTTTGTATTTGCGGATGTAGTTGTTGATGATTGCATCTACAACCGATGACTCTTCTTTCGACTTGAGCCAACCTGTTGTATTGATATTTAGGTAGTCTAGAGTCTCTAGTAGTGCACGAGTGAATTTCACACCCTTAGCAACTAGCTCTGCACCGAAGTAGTCATTCACACCAGCAGACTCTTTGCCCTCGAGAACTGTGCATAGTTTCTCTAGCAACACAGAGCGTAGTGCTCCTGAGTTTGTGCTGAAGTCAGCCTCTGCCTTTTCGATAAGTGATTTTTCGGTAGCTTTACCCTTCTTGCCGTTTTCTTTGTGTTGAGCACGAGCGAAGATCTTGCGACCAATCACAATACCGTGAAGCGATGGTTGAGCCTTCAGTGAAGCATCCTTCAGATTACCAGCTTTGTCACCAAAGATAGCACGAAGTAGTTTCTCCTCTGGCGAAGGATCGCTCTCTCCCTTAGGAGTGATCTTACCGATAAGAATGTCGCCTGGTTTAACGATCGCACCAATGCGAATCACACCATTTGCATCCAAATCACGAGTTGCATCTTCCGAAACGTTAGGGATATCAGAGGTCAACTCTTCCATACCACGCTTGGTGTCACGCACCTCCATAATATATTCATCAACGTGAACCGAAGTAAACACGTCCTCACGAACCAAACGCTCCGAAATCACGATCGCATCCTCGAAGTTATAACCCTGCCATGGCATGTATGCCACTTTAAGGTTCTTACCCAATGCCAACTCGCCAGCCTCAGTAGAGTAGCCTTGAGTTAAGATCTGACCTGCAACGACTCTTTCGCCGCGGCGCACCATAGGGCGAAGCGTCTGAGAGGTCGATTGGTTGGTACGTAGATATTTAGGCAAGTTGTAAACTGTCACCTCTGGATCGAACGAAACAAATTTCTCTGTCTCTGTTCTGTCATAAAGGATCTCGATACGCTTAGAATCTGAGTAAACAACCTCACCGTCGCGCTCTGCAACGATTTGAGTACGGCTATCGGCAACAACCTCTTTCTCGATACCAGTTCCAACGATAGGAGCTTCGGCTTTGAGAAGTGGTACTGCCTGGCGCATCATGTTCGATCCCATCAGCGCACGGTTCGCATCATCGTGCTCAAGGAAAGGAATCAGCGATGCGGCGATAGATGCAATCTGGTTAGGGGCAACGTCAATTAGGTTTACTGACGTAGGCTCTAGCTCTGGATAGTCTGCCTCACGACGACATTTCACTCGCTCGCTCTCGAAGGTACCATCTTGGGCTACCTTCGCGCTTGCTTGTGCAATCGAAAGACTCTCCTCCATTTCGGCGCTCAGATAGGTTACACCATCTTGAACCACACCATTTTCGACTTTCGAGTATGGAGTTTCAATGAATCCCATATCAGAGATCTTAGCATACACACACAGCGACGAGATCAGACCGATGTTCGGACCCTCAGGAGTCTCAATCGGACACAAACGGCCGTAGTGGGTGTAGTGAACGTCACGAACCTCGAAACCTGCGCGGTCACGAGTAAGACCACCAGGACCTAGTGCTGAAAGACGACGCTTGTGAGTCAACTCCGCAAGAGGGTTGGTTTGGTCCATAAACTGGCTAAGCTGGTTGGTTCCGAAGAATGAGTTGATAACGCTCGAAAGAGTCTTTGCGTTGATCAGATCAATCGGAGTGAAGACCTCGTTGTCACGAACATTCATACGCTCACGAATAGTACGAGCCATACGTGCAAAACCAATAGAGAACTGTGATGCTAGCTGCTCACCTACTGTGCGCACACGACGGTTTGACAAGTGGTCAATATCATCAACCTCAGCCTTGTTGTTAATCAAAAGAATTAGATACTTGATGATCTCAATGATATCCTCCTTTGTAAGTACACGAGTGTCCGAAGAAGTACTCAATCCCAAACGACGGTTGATACGGTAGCGTCCAACCTCGCCCAAGTCATAACGCTTGTCTGAGAAGAATAGTTTGTGGATCACATCACGAGCCGTTGCCTCATCTGGTGGCTCGCAGTTACGTAGTTGGCGGTAGATCGTAACAACCGCCTCTTTCTCTGAATTACAGTTATCCTTCGATAGAGTGTTATAAACGATAGAGTAGTCGATAGAATTTTGGCTCTCCTTGTGAAGAAGGATAGTCTTCTCGCCGCTCTCTAGGATATCATCGATAATATCTTCGGTGATAACAGTCTCGCGCTTAACGATAACATCATAACGATCGATAGATACAACCTCTCCTGTATCCTCGTCTACGAAGTCCTCGACCCAAGTGGTCAGAACCCTTGCTGCCAATTTGCGACCAACCACCTTGTCAAGGTTCTTTTTGTTTACCTTGATTTCGTCTGCTAGGTCGAAAATTGCCAATATGTCTTTGTCGCTCTCAAAACCAATCGCACGAAGCAGAGTGGTCACAGGCAACTTTTTCTTTCTATCAATATAGGCGTACATAACACCTTGAATGTCGGTTGCAAACTCAATCCAGCTACCTTTGAATGGGATAACACGAGCCGAGTGAAGTTTGGTTCCGTTAGAGTGGGTGCTTTGCCCAAAGAATACCCCTGGAGAACGGTGAAGCTGCGATACGATAACACGCTCTGCTCCGTTGATAATGAACGTTCCGCTTGGGGTCATATAAGGCACTGTACCGAAGTAAACGTCCTGAATTACTGGATCGAAATCCTCGTGCTCAGGGTCAGTACAATACAATTTCAGCTTAGCCTTCAAGGGCACGCTGTAGGTCAAACCCCTCTCGATACACTCGTCAATAGAGTATCTCGCTGGGTCGATAAAATAGTCAAGGAACTCTAGTACAAAGTTGTTGCGAGTATCCGAAATCGGAAAATTCTCTGCAAACACCTTGTAAAGCCCTTCGTTCAGTCGTTTCTCCTGAGGAGTATCCAACTGAAAAAAATCTTGGAATGATTTGAGCTGCACCTCCAGAAAATCAGGATACTCCATTCTTGGAGTAAGCGAGGCGAAGCTAATACGTTTGGTTACTGTTGAATTTGGCATTTTTTTGTTAAAAAATTTCAGAAGATTAGGTTTTGTGGCATTGATTTTATTCGACCCCTGAATGGCTTTCACCTTTTCGGGCTTGTCTGATCTGGGCGTTCAGAGCGCTCAACAAGCAAGTTGTCTTAAATCTCCGCTTTTGCCTAATGTTTAAAAAGCAAATTCAGCTATAGGATTTTAAGCTCTGATGTGTTTCGTGAGAGTGTAGATGTTCCGCATGCTGACATTTTGGGGCGTACGAGACCCCTCATCTACCCACCACCTCTTCATCGAACTTTCGTGTTCGTACCTTCTTGTTTTGAGTAGTATTTACTTAGCGAAAAGTCAGCCCTACCCGTGGGCCTTTATAAGACGAGAAAAGGCATAGACTCTTTTTCACAAGAAATCTACACCCAAAATAGAAATGCGCCTTGGGGCAAAAGTTTGACCCAAGACACATTTTAATGTTAAGAATTACTTAACTTCTACTTCAGCACCAGCGTCAACTAGAGCTGTTTTCAAAGACTCAGCTTCTTCTTTAGAGATACCCTCCTTGATTGCTTTAGGAGCGCCGTCAACTAGTTCTTTAGCCTCTTTAAGACCAAGACCAGTTAGTTCTTTAACGGTTTTTACAACCTGAAGTTTAGCGCCACCAGCGTTAACAAGAACAACATCGAAAGATGTTTTCTCAGCAGCAGCAGCTTCACCAGCAGGTGCTGCTGCAACAGCTACAGCAGCAGCTGCAGGCTCGATTCCATACTCATCCTTAAGGATAGTTGCAAGTTCGTTTACTTCTTTTACTGTAAGGTTTACTAGCTCTTCAGCAAGTTTTTTGATGTCTGCCATCGTTGTATTAGTTTTAATTGTTTTTTTGTTTAATTCTTTTGTTAGCTTATAGTTGATCGTTGCTTTCAGTTAAAATTACTGAGCACGCTCCTCTAGGCTCTTAACAAGGCCAGCGATCTTTTGACCAGATGATCCTTGTAGTGCAGAGATAACATTCTTTGCAGGAGATTGAAGCAATGCAACAACGTCTGCGATAAGTTCCTCGCGAGATTTGATATTCACTAGCGTCTCTAGTTGGTTTTCACCTACATAGGTGCAATCGTCAACGAAAGCTGCTTTTAGAATTGGGCGATCAGTTGCTGCCTTCTTGCGGAAATCCTTAATAAGACGAGCAGGTAGATTACCTGTGTTAGAGAACATTACTGCCGTTGGACCAGCGAGTACTTGAGCAATCTCTTCGTTTTCTTTTTCAGCACCAGTTAGTGCTTTTCCGAAGAAAGTGTTTTTAACTACTACTAGTTTAACGTCTTTCTCGAAACACTCACGACGCAAAGTTGCAGTCGCCTCAGCGTTTAGTCCTGAGATATCTGTCAAATAATAGTGTGCGTACTCTCCTAATTGAGCTACCAACGAATTTACTACTTCAGTTTTTACTTCCTTTTTCATTTTCTTGTATTCGTTGTATTAGTCAATAGATTTAGGGTCTAGCTGCAATGCTGGTGACATAGTACTAGAGATATAAATGCTCTTGATGTATGTACCTTTTGCTGCTGATGGTTTAAGCTTAACGATAGTGTTGATAAACTCACGAGCATTTTCTTCGATCTGCTCTGGAGTGAACGATACCTTACCAATGCTAGCGTGAACGATACCAGTCTTATCAACTTTAAAGTCGATCTTACCAGCCTTCACTTCCTCGACAGCCTTACCTACTTCCATAGTTACAGTACCAGTCTTAGGGTTTGGCATTAGGCCACGAGGACCTAGTACACGACCCAAAGCACCGACTTTCGCCATAACCGATGGAGTACAGATAATTACGTCGATGTCTGTCCATCCTGCTTTGATTTTCTCAATATACTCATCCAAACCAACAAACTCTGCACCTGCTGCTTTAGCCTCGTCCTCCTTGTCAGGAGTACAAAGAACCAAAACGCGAACGCTTTTGCCTGTTCCGTGTGGAAGTGTAACAACACCACGTACCATTTGATTTGCTTTACGTGGATCTACCCCTAGGCGAACATCTAAGTCCACCGAAGAGTCAAACTTCGTGGTGGTAATCTCTTTGAGAAGACCCGAAGCTTCGCCCAACTTGTACGCTTTTTCAGGATCGTATTTGCCCTGAATTGCTTTTCTGTTTTTTGTTAGTTTCATCTTCTTTTTTGTTTCTCAAATTATTTATCACCTACGACGTTGATACCCATACTACGAGCCGTTCCGGCAACCATGCTCATTGCGGCCTCGATAGTAAAACAGTTCATATCTTCTTTTTTAGATTCAGCGATCTCGCGAACTTGATCCCAGCTAACCTGACCGACTTTGTTACGGTTAGGTTCTGCAGAACCGCTAGCGATTTTAGCTGCCTCTTTAAGTTGAACTGCTACGGGTGGTTGCTTAACGACAAATTCGAAAGACTTGTCGCCATAGACGGTAATGATAACAGGTAGCACTTTACCTGCTTTCTCTTGTGTGCGTGCGTTGAACTGCTTACAGAAGTCCATAATGTTCACACCTTTCGAACCAAGAGCTGGTCCTACTGGGGGTGAAGGATTAGCGGCACCTCCTTTAATTTGCAGTTTAATAAACGCTGCAACCTCTTTTGCCATAGTTTATACTTTTTTGATTGTTTCTTGCCTACTCTTGAGCTTTAGACCTTGAGAGTTAATCGTAACTTTAGCTCCCTTGGTTTCAAACAAAATTTTGGCACTCTTTGTATATAATATATCCCTTGGCGCGCAAGTTTGATCCATAAATTGGAAGCAATGGCTCATAGCTTGCTTAAGGGATAGTATTATCGAAAATTGATGTTAGTCTTATTCTTTGTCGTCCTCAACGAAGTCTTTTTCCACTTGGTTGTATCCAAG
>CAYJLL010000111.1:0-6041 GCA_964370955.1 uncultured Rikenellaceae bacterium
TACTAATACACAACGGAACGATAGTTAATGAAGGCCGCAAGGAGCGTGGCTACCTTGTGATCCACGACCAACGAATAATGAAAGTGGGCAGTGGTGATGCTCCCATGGAGCTATTGGAGGATAGCGCCAATGAGAAAATAGATGCCGCTGGGGGCTATATTATCCCGGGGGTGATAGACGATCAGGTGCATTTTCGTGAGCCAGGGCTTTGCGAGAAGGGTGATATTCATAGCGAATCTCGTGCGGCGGTGGCTGGTGGGGTGACTTCTTTTATGGAAATGCCCAATACTAACCCTCCTGCGACAACCCTAGAGCAGTTAGAGAGTAAATATGAAAGAGCAGCAGAGGTTTCTGTGGCTAACTATTCGTTCTACCTTGGAGCCTCAAACAGCAATATAGACCAAGTGCGTGCGATAGACCCTAAAAAGGTGTGTGGCGTGAAGCTATTTATGGGTAGTTCGACGGGTAATATGTTGGTCGATAAGCGAATGGCTCTGGAAGCTATTTTTGCTGAGTCGCCCGTTTTGATTACCACCCACTGCGAGGATGAGACTATAGTGAGGGCTAATATGGAGGCTGCAAAAGCGAAATGGGGCGAGCAGATCCCTTTTGCAGAGCACCCTGTGATTCGCTCAACGGAGGCGTGTTACCGCTCTTCGGCTTTGGCTGTGGAGTTGGCGGAAAAACACGGTGCTAACCTGCATATCCTGCATCTTTCGACCGCTAAGGAACTCTCGCTCTTTAGCGATAAACCTTTGAGTGAGAAAAAAATAACAGCAGAGGTGTGCGCTCATCATTTGTGGTTTGCCGACGATGCCTATGGTCGTTTGGGAGCATTGGTGAAGTGTAATCCTGCAGTGAAAACCGCCGCCGATAGAGATGCCTTGAGGGAGGCCCTCAAAGGTGGTAAACTCGATATTGTAGCAACCGACCACGCACCCCACACTTGGGAGCAAAAGCAGGGTAACTACATTCAAGCACCCTCGGGATTGCCTCTAGTGCAACACTCGCTATCGATGATGATGGAAATGGATTTTGAGGTGGGCGATGTGGTGCGTTGGATGTGTCACAATCCAGCCGAGCGTTTCAAGGTGTCGCAGAGGGGTTTCCTCAAAGAGGGTTACTATGCTGATGTGGCTATTGTTAAGGAGGATCCTTGGATGGTGAGCAAAGAAAATATACTGTACAAATGCGGATGGTCGCCCATCGAAGGTGAAAACCTGCGCCATAGGGTGACACACACTATTATCAACGGCAAGCTCGTTTATTGCCAAGGAGAGCTAGTGCGAGAGGATGCAGCGATGAGATTGAGCTTCGAGTCTTAAGTTATAAGGAGATAGAGGTTAGTGGCACGGCGCACGCCTGAAAGGGTTGGTTTTGCAAAGGCAAATCATAAAAAACAACGCCATAGAGAGCTAATATAAAAAGCAGGGCGTACGCTCCCCCCTCACGGGAGCCCTGCATTCTAGCGAATGCCTTCCTCCCGCAGCGTACGCCTGAATGACTAGTACCTCAATAGTTTCGAGGCATGCAGAAGACTACGGTTGAACACCTGTGAAACCCGACTTCTGCCACAGACGAATTAAGGAAATAAAAACGAATAATAAACTAATGATAAAGAAACTTTTAGCCCTTGCTCTTATGGGCGTTGTGCTTACGGCATGTAAGATCAGCTATACATTCTCGGGGGCTTCGATTTCCGACGATGTGAAGACTGCGTCGGTTGCCTATTTCAATAATCAAGCGCCAATGGTTGCTCCTATTCTTAGTCCAACTCTGACCGATGAGCTGACTCAGAAAATTCAGCAGCAGGCTCGTTTGGAGATCGTGCGTGAGGACGGGGATGTTATGTTCTCGGGTGAGATTATCGACTACACCTCGGCGCCTATCTCGATTTCTGCCGATGAGTATGCACAGCAGAACCGTTTGACAATCAAGGTGAAGGTGAAGTATGAGAACACCAAAGAGCCTAGCCTTTCGTATGATAAGGTCTTTACAGCCTATGAGGACTACAGTACAACGCAGATGTTGGTTGCAGTTGAAAATGAGCTAATTCCTGCGATAGTGGAAAAACTAGTTGAGGAAATCTTTAATGATGCCTTTGCTAACTGGTAGAATAGGGCTGTTTCACTTAGAAGTTTGATAGAGATAAAAAAAGATAGTATGTTTGAAAGATTCACAAATGCGCAGTTGCGCTCGCTGCTGTTGAGGTATCCTTGGTATGTTGCGCTGCGCTATGAGATGGTCGCACGAGGCATATTGCAAGACAACGATATTGCGGCATATGTCAACTCCACGGGGCTTTCGGTGGGCTTGATTGAAACTCTGGGTTATCATCATTTCAATCCCTCTTCTGTGGAGCCTATGATTGAGGATTATGAGATTGAACACCAAAGAGATATATCCTTGGATTCGGTTGCTCCCGACCAGGAGCTTGTGAGCGAAACTTTGGCGGAAATCTACCTCTCTCAGGGTCTTTTGGACCAAGCGCGTGAGGTTTATGCAAAATTAAGTTTGATTTTTCCAGAAAAAAGTGTTTACTTTGCATCCCGAATTGAACAAATTGGTAAATAATAACAATTAAGAGCGGCTAATGTTGCTGTTTCTTAGACACTTAAAATATAAATAATATGTATATTGTATTTATTGTATTGATCTTTATCGCTGCGGCGCTAATGGTACTAACAGTTTTGGCACAAAGCCCAAAGGGCGGTATGGCAGCTAATTTCGGAGCCTCTAATCAGGTTGCAGGCGCTCGTCAAACAGCTGACTTCCTTGAGAAATTTACTTGGGGCTTGGCTATCTCTATTGTTGCTTTTAGCATTGGCGCAACCATGAGTCTGCCAGAGAGCGATATTGAGCAAAACAAAGCTCGTTTGGAGGTTGAGGCTGTTCCTCAGGTTGATATCACCGAGGGTCTTCCTAGTGCATTGCCAACAACAACTGGCGATAGCGTTAAGTAAACCACTCTCCCCCTCGAATCAGGGAACCATACTGGGTTTAAAACATATTCAGGTCGTGCAATAAAAGGTGCGACCTTTTTGCATATACACTTGTTTGGTGATTCAATAATAGCTATATTTGCATGTGAGAGCGAGCCGTGTTCATCAAGAACCGCCGATGCGAAGATAAAGCGACCTCTGACTTTGAGTCGTAAGAAAATTTAAACATCCATTAACCCTAAAATAAAGTGAGCTTTAAAGACACTCAGCATCAATTTAAAAAACTACTGCAAGAGATTCCTCAGAGGCAGTTTGCACCGGTGTATCTGCTCATGGGCGAAGAATCCTATTTTATCGACAAACTCGAGCATGCAATAACTGAGAATGCTTTGAGCGAGAGCGAGAGGGATTTCAACCTCACGATAGCCTATGGCAAGGATTCTACAGCCTCAGATATTGCTGTTAATGCTCGACGTTATCCCATGATGGCAGAGCGTCAAGTGATAGTGGTGCGTGAGGCGCAGACCTTGGCTCGTCTTGCGGAGTTGGAGGCCTATGTCGAAAATCCAAATACCACAACAATTCTTGTGCTTGCCCACAAAACAAAGAACCTTGATAAACGCTCGGCTCTCTATAAGAAAATAGCTAAGAGCGGGGTGGTGTTCGAATCTCTTTCGCCTCGTAGCTATGAGCTGGATGCCTATATCACCGATTATCTTAAAATACAAAACATAAGAGCCGATGCCAAGGCTGCATCCATGCTAGCCGAGGCTGTGGGAACTAACCTTAGTAAGCTCGACGGAGAGGTGCAAAAGGTGGTGGGTATAATGGGCGAGGGTGAGCGTGTTTTAACGGCTGAGATGGTGGAGAGGTATGTGGGGCTGAGTCGTGAGTATAACGTGTTTGAACTAAGCAAGGCACTCACTGAACGAAATTTTGCACGAGCGCTGAAAATCTGCGACCATTTTGCTCACAATCCAAAGGCCAATCCGTTTGTGGTGGTCTGTGGAGTGCTCTTTGGTCATTTCCAGAGGCTGCTAATAGTGTCGCTGATGGGTTGGGATGCAAAGAAACGAGGAGCTCGTATGCCAACAGATTCCGACTATGCTAAGGCGCTTGGAGTGTCGCCCTATGTGGTGCGAGAGTATACCGCTGGAGCTAGAGCCTATACCACAAAGTCGCTTTTTGCTATCATGGGACACCTTCGCTCCTATGACCTCAAAAGTAAAGGAGTTGATGTTGGCACAGGGATGAGCGAGGGGGAGTTACTGCGAGAATTGGTGCTCCAAATATCGCTCTCATAGGAGTATTATCAAAACCCAATATCAATCATAATTATGAAAAAATTATTTCTTATCCTAGTGCTGAGTCTCGCAACGAATCTAACAGTTAAAGCCCAACAGCCAAGCGACTCGACCTATGTCTACACCCAGCTTCAGTGGACGGACAATATCACCAAATGGGTGGCGAAAATTCAAGGCCCAGATGGAAGTATCCATGTCCCTGTGGACGAGAACGGCGATAAGATATTCTTCAAGAACTTCCTCAATGCTATAAATTTCTATTGCTCATGGGGGTGGGAGCTGGTTGAAATTTTCCCTCCACTGGTGATTAAAGATCAAGTTATCCCTCATCAATCTGCTATCATCCGCAAGAAGATGAGCCGCGCTGAGGCTGCCGAGTATATCACTCCCCTTCCACCAAAAAAATAAAAAGTAGAGTGTCTTTTTTGTGAGAAAAGCATGGGAATTAACATTTTTTTTGTATCTTAGCGCACTGTAAACCCATTGTAATTGGGTGCGAAAACAAACATTTTCAAAACGAACAATCCTATGAATAATCAGTATCAAGGACAAGACAACTTGCCGCAAGATCAGTACGATTACCAGTACTCAGACGACAACTACCCAAGTGAGGGCGGAGGGAATGCAGAAAAGGGGCTTAGAATAGCTATATACATCCTTTTGGTGGTCCTATTGGCCATTGGTTTCCTATATTGGAGAAGTGTTAAACAAGCAAAAGAAGATGAAGAACTTCTAAAAATCGAACTCGATACCCTCCAGAGCCACCTAGGCTCGCTGCGTGAGGATATGAGTCTGATGGAGTTTGAGAACGACACCCTTAATCAGCAGTTGGGCGATCAACAACATCGTGCAGACTCGCTGTTTGAGCGTCTAAAGAGCGAGCGCAATATCAGCTATCGCAAGTTGAAGGCCTACGAAAAAGAACTTGGAACCCTGCGTTCTACTATGCAGAATTTCGTACGTCAGATCGACTCACTCAACACCGTTAACAAACACCTAGCTAGCGAAAACCTAACTTATCGTCGTCAGATCTCGAGCTATCAAAACCGAGTAGATGCCGCAGAAGAAACTGCCAGCGAACTGCAAAATAAAATCTCTCGTGGTGCGATTATTCGTGCTCGTGACATCCAACTCAACCCCTACAATAAGCGTAATAAGGATGTGTCTCGTATGTCGCAAGCTAAGGGTATGAGAGTTTCATTGGTGCTACAAGCCAATGAGTTGGCTGAGCGTGGCGAACGTAATGTCTATGTTGCCATCACTAATCCTGAGGGTGTGATTTTGGCTGAGAGCGGTGCTGCGACCTTTGATTTCGAGGGTGAAGCTAAACCTTACACTGTGAGCCGTAATGTGGACTATCAGGGTGATGATCTAGCTGTTTCGCTTTACTACAATGGCGAGGGTTTAACCCAAGGTCAGTACACTGTTTTGGTTTATCTTGACAACCATATGATAGGAACCAACTCAATCAACTTCCGCTAAGAAGAGAATTGATTTTTAACTATAAAAGCGACGCATTCCCAATGGAGTGCGTCGCTTTTTGTGTGAAGGTGTTTGATGTTGCTAGTTGTACTAATGATAAGTCGTTGTAATTTGGCTTGCGCTTTCGGTGTGGAGAGCGTGCACCCTGGTGCCAGCTGACGCAAACATAGATTTTATTACGGGAGCAGCTTAGCGAATGGCTCGCTTTTCTCAAGAGGAGAGCGAGTCTTCGCTGGGGCGAAGCTGCGACTCGCTAAGGGATGCAGAGCGTCTTTTTTGTTTGCCTTTTAGGGTGCACCGCACGGGGGACGCA
>CAYJLL010000112.1:0-6039 GCA_964370955.1 uncultured Rikenellaceae bacterium
GAGTATGAACTTGAAAAATCGTTTACAGACTCCGAAAGCGGTCGCCGTCAAAGACCTGATGCGTTGATATTTTTACCTGGGGAGCGCACAGTTGTAGTGGACTCCAAGGTATCGCTGGTTGCCTATGATCTTTATTGTTCGAGCGAGGATGAGACTCAGCAACAACAGGCTTTGGCAGCTCACCTTGCCTCCATTAAGGGGCACATTGATACTCTCGCTACCAAACGCTATGAAGATAAACTAAAGGAGGCATCGGATTTCACTATTATGTTCGTGCCAATAGAGCCTGCCTATATGTTGGCTATCGAAAAGGATAACTCGCTGTGGGACTACGCTTTCAAACGTCGAGTTATGCTTATTAGCCCCTCGAATTTGATGCCTTGTTTGAGGTTGATAAACGATGTTTGGCAGAGAGAGCGTCAGAGTCTAAACTCGCAAAAAATAGTCGAGCGTGGCGAAAGGCTCTACGAAAAGTGCGTTGGATTTGTGGAGAGCATGGCAAAAGTGGGTGATGCTATTGCCAAGAGTCAAGCGGAGTTCGATAAGGCGCAAAAGCAGCTGTCGAGCGGTGCTGGTAACGTTTTCTCGCAGGCTCGCATGCTCCGTGACCTTGGGCTAAAATCCACCAAAGAGCTACCAGATTGGGGGCAAGACACGCAGCGAGACGCTCAAACTAAATCTAAAAACTCAGATTAGATCGCTCCCATCGGAGTTGAGTAATCCAAAAATACTAACCCATAAAACACAGACCCTGATGAAACGCTTTATCCCCTTAGCGCTTTTGGTCATTCTGACCTCGATGGCGCACTCAGCATTGGCGCAAATCCCGACTCTAACTCCAATGGCTAAAAATCTTTGCATCGAAAGAGAAGGCGCTGAGGCTACGTTCTTCTCGGATCATAACTCGCTGGTGGAATATGTTTGTGCTCCATCATTTTCGGCTCCTTTTGCTGCTCGATTGTATCAAAATGAAGGCGGTGAATGGATTTTTGAAATCAAGAAAGTCACTAATTATCAGCAGGTCGTGAATGAGTTCAGCGCCAAGCATCCCTACCCCGTGAAAGGACTCTCGGGCGAGGAATTTTATAAGCACATGCAAGATAGAGAAAAAAACAAGCACACCCCCGAGTATCAAGCTAAAGAAAAGGCGCAGAGGACTGCCATTGACCAGTGGGCTGATCAAAGAATAGCATTCTACGACAAAAACTTTAAGATTGAAAGCACTCAAACCGTCCTAAGCCCCCAAGAGGCTGAAAAACTGTACAAAGAGAGCGTTGCGCTTTATAAAAACTCCTATGAAAAGGTGAAACCAAGGCCACAACCGAAGGATGCTATCGTTAATGATAAAGGTGAAATCATTATTTCAGAAAGTATTGAGATTGTCCTTGACGGCAATCCTGTTACTTTGCGCTACTACGACGGTTCGCAATTCCACTCGCACCAGACAAATCACCATAAGTGGACTAATCCGATAATTGATTACTTCTCATCTAAGGGAGTAATGAGCGATGATTTCGAGCAGTAGTAACATTACAACTACTTCAAACCCAACATACGATAAACGTAGAAACTATACTCATGTCGTCCTGCGCGGTAGATCTTTAGAGTATCGGCAGGAGTGATGCTATCGAAACGCCCGTGGTAGAACTCACTCGGGTCTATAACCTTGCGAGAGGTCGAGATAAAATACATCGAATCACCTGGAGTCAAACCTCCTCGGCGAGCATTAATCCACTCCCAATAATGAGTTGAGATAGTATCACCCAGTGTCTGCACCTCGAAACCATGAGGCAGAGCAAAGTAGGCATCCAAATGGGCTGCATCATACCATTTATTGTGGATAATCTTCACATCCTCATCGGGCATCAATGTATCAGCGGCAACATACCCAGCAAAGAGTTCTCCACCCTGCCTCCAACCATAGGTGTCGAGTGAAAAATCTTTACGCCCCATATCCAACACCCCCACTCTTGGGTCGAGATCCAACACTCCGTAGCGAATCTGCGCAAAGCCAAATAATGCAATCCCTAGTGTAAGAGCACAGCCACTCGCAGCTACTATCACCCCTCGTTTTTTTAACGACAAATAGCTCGCTGAAAGCACAATCAAAGCCAAATAGGCAGGAGCAGCCCAATGGGGCAAGGTCTCACGAGTGAGCGACACGAATAAAAACAAAGCCACCATCGGCAGCGAGAACACCACCGCCATACGATAAAACTCCTTTGAAACAAAACGTCTTTTTCGCCATGCAATCAGTGCAAAAAGAGCCACAAACCAAACAACAGGATTATTGTAGAGAATCCCTCCAATAAACTCACGCCCAAAGAACAGAGGATTAATCGAACTCTCGGCCGAGACTCTCGCTCCATGGAAAGTGAAAGTCACAAAATCATTTTGCACATTCCAATAAATCACCGGCATAAACACCAGCACCGAAAGCACTCCACCTATCCACAGCGACCAATCCTTTAGCCACTTGCGATTAAACAGCAGAATATAAAGCCCTGCCGCACCCCACAGATAAGCTCCCGTATATTTCGAGAGCATAGCCATTCCCACATAAAATCCAACCAACAGCATAGAGCGACGCTCGCTAGAGCCAATTTTCTCTCGAGGTAAAATCCTCCAAAGCCTCTCCATCGCCAAAAGCCAAAACAGCACCAAAGGGGTGTCGGGCATGATAAAAGTTCCCGAGATAATAAACCCGTAGACAGAAGCCGTGTAGAGCAAAGCACCAATGAGAGCTGCCCTTTGCTCTTGGGCTATATTATAAACTATGCGATATATCAAGTAGGTGTTAATAGTTCCAATAATCACCGCCCCCAAACGCACCAAGCCATCGGGCGCAACATCCATCCCAAGAGTCGTCATCCGAATCAACCACGCCACCAAAGGAGGGTGATCGAAATAGCTCCAATCGGGGAAAAGTGCAAATATGCGGTAGTAAACCTCGTCATTGCCCAGCTCAATGCCAAATGCCAAGGCAAGCCTCACTAGGAGCGAGATAAGCAATAGATATAGTAGTTTTCGATTCATCTTGAATTTTGTTTATCAAAAATGTTTTCACAAAAGTAGCAAAAACCACAAAAAAACGGTACATTTGCCATATAATTTAATCAAAATCACACTTTAGTGTTAAAGCCATGAAACTAACTTTCAGCCCTTCAATTGACGATCTTCAAAACGTGGAAAGCGACGTTGACTTCCGTTCTATTCTCTCACATTCCGAGCGTCTATTCGAGCGTGGTGAGATTGAAAAAGCATGCCAACTTCGCCTAGAAACCGCTCTTGAGGTACTCGAAGAGCTAGATAAAGTAGATCAAGAGATAGAACTTGACATGAGCAAGGCTGAGAATCGCCCCATCGTTGAGCTGCTCGTTGTTTCGGGTTCAGACCACTATCAGATTTGCGATTTTGAGATGGCTGCAACCCTACTAGAGACTGCT
This sequence comes from uncultured Rikenellaceae bacterium, assembly GCA_964370955.1. Classification (GTDB taxonomy): domain Bacteria; phylum Bacteroidota; class Bacteroidia; order Bacteroidales; family Rikenellaceae; genus Mucinivorans. The sequence goes on from CAYJLL010000112.1 coordinate 3,447, forward strand.
CTACTGCTCGACTCGGAGGATAATTTCTCATATATCTCAACTCTTGCCTACTGCTATACCGCTCTAGAGGAATGGGACATACTCGAGGAGATAGAACCACTATTAAGCCTTTCTCGATCTGAGAGTGCTTTTTACGACACCCTAAAAAAGGTTGCCCGCAAAGAAAAAGCCAGCCTCAACAAAGAGCTGCAACTAGAACTCACCAACCCAGATTCGACTCTTCGTTCGAAGGTTGAGCCTCTGTTGCTACACTTCCCCTCACTGCTTGCAGCACAAAACTAACTCTACTCAAACTCTATTGGCTGTGGAGGTCGTGGAGTATAATGATCAATCTCAAAAGTGCGTTCATTACTAAAGTGAAACCAGTTATACCTTGCATCTGGGATGCCTTTAATGAGGTAGCCAAAGCGAAGCTCAATGTTATTAAAGATGAGTCGTTCGTTTTTAATTCGCACTCCGACCCCCGTGGTTGCTGCAAATCTATTCTTAAAGACATTGACTCTATCACCCAACCAACCAAAATCTCCCCAAAGGAAGAATGCAAAACGGAAGTGGTAGAAAAACATTGGAGCAAAAAACACTGATTCACTCGAGAGCATTAGCCGACGTGTCCCCATGGCGTAGACAGGGGTTGAGAGGCCTGAAATCCCCGGAGAATGGTAATAAAGTCGCTCACGCTCGCCTTGCAAACGATTGGCACCTGCTGTGAGGCGAAGAAAAAGAAATTGCCTCCAATGGACTGCACCCAAGCTAGCTAGGGGCGAAAAATAATTTAGCTCACCATCAAAGACACTCTGAGAAGGCATCCCCGAATAGGAAAAATAGCTTCCAGCTCGTGCCCTCAAATCAAAGTAGCCGACGTTGGTATAACTTCCATAACGGAGCTCACCACCAACATACCATCGGCGCCCCAAAGTATGATTATCCTCCCAGCCGCCTATTAACTCAGCTTTAAAACCAAAAGGGATATCCTCGGTGCGCCCGTAGCCATAGATCATATTGCCTTGGAAATATTGCTGACGAGCTAGCCCGACGCTAAACATTGCCGAGAAGCGATTTGAATAGTACGGATTCATCGAAAGGCTCACCGGTGGAGAGTCGATAAAGCGATGATAGTCGGTATTGAGGATAGTGTAGAAATAGATATTCTTACGAGGGTTAATCTCATGGGCAAAACCGTAGTGGAGCCCCCAGTTCTCGTGGTAGACATCATCTGTGGTATCTAAGATAGGCATCCCTTCATTCTCCCTATGATAGCCCGCACGCACACCCCAGATATGGTCGGTGGGCAAGATTAGTTCACGCTCCAACTCTAGCCTCAATGCATTGTTTGTTTGGCCTACTCCTGCCGACAGTTGCGCTTTAGCGAAAGTTCCCCATAGGTTATCAATCTCATAGTCAACCTGCGCGCCTTGGCGCTGAAACTCTCCATTTGCATAATAACGAAGCGAGAGCATATTGCCGCTACCCATGAAATTGCGGTCGTAGAGATCCACATAAGGTGCGCCTGCGAGTTGCCCTGTCATGGAGATTGACCAATTGTCTCGAACAAAAACATAGGCATCAACTTTTTGTGTATCCTCGGCTCTGTGATTCAAGAATATATAAGCGGATGCCAAATAGGGTTTGCTACGCAGGAATTGTTCGTTGATAGAGAGCGTATAGGGGTTGACCAGATCGCCAACCGAGAAAAGCAAGTTTTTGCGCACTACTCTCTCGCTGGTTGGAGCATGCAGATTATTAACCGTTCGCTCTGTCCAAGAGAGCCTTGCAGCAATAGAATCTTTAGCTTGCTTGTCAGAATAAAACCCTCCAAAGACATTAGCATTGACTATAAAAATTTGTGCGATTTCTTTACCTCTAAACTCCTCGAAGTATTCTTCATTGTACTCCTGTTCGCTTAAAGCGGAGTTCAGATCGGGGTTAGGGGCACTAGTGATTACCAACCCCGAGAGCCACGACCAAAATCGTTTGTCGCTATTGACCATTTTGTCGTAGAACTTTTGCGAATGCTCTTGGCTCTTTCGACTATAATCCTCAACCCCCAAAGAGTCTTCAAAATATTTACTTTTAACGATTTCACGTCGCCCCTGAGCACAGAGTTCCAATGAGCCTAGCAGGGCCACAATCAAACTACATAGTATATATCTCAAGGGGGTGCTAGACATAGGCCTGAACTAGCGTTTTGGTCGTTTGGCTACTGGCAGTTGCGAATGTTCACTTTTGGTATTAAATTGTTCAACATTCACACTCGCATCTTCAACATATTGAGGAACTAGCAGCTCGAACTCATCAATCACATACAGTAATACTCGCTCGAGTATCTCGATAATGGTTTCGCTGGTGAGCTTGTTTTGAGTTATATCTTCAAAACCCTCGACTATCTCGCCCTCGCCCTCTATCAAGAAATGGAGTTTGCGATTGACCAAAAGTCTTAGTACTAAATGCCCCGAATCGTTTGAGCGATTGTGTTTGAAGGAGTCGGACAAGAAGTTATAGACATTTATCACCCCAAAATAGGCATCCAAAGGATCCTCGCCTATATCTGCTCCACCACCGACTGGGTTTAGTTGGTCGTATTTAAAAACATTGG
>CAYJLL010000113.1:0-6029 GCA_964370955.1 uncultured Rikenellaceae bacterium
GGTGGTTAGTTTCTGATCGATAGCCACCTCTCCTAGAGGGTTGATAGTGTAGCTTAGATCAAGCGATGCTGATAGTTCGGGGTAGCTATAGCGTACTTTTACTACAACATTGCCATCCTCTATGCTCTCTTTTACTGACTCTACCTTGCGAGAGGGCTTATACCATCCTCTTTGGCTGTTTTGAAGGCCTGCACCGAAGTCATTATCGGTTCCTGCTCTCCAGAACGATGGGCGAAGCGATTGACCAACAACCATCATAGGTTTAGAGTCTACAACATAGTCTGTTAGCTCACCAGTCCAACGGCTGATATAGATGTGGAAGTTCTCTCCCTCGACCATCACCGCACGAGTGTTAGGACGGATAGAAAGCTCGCCTTCAGCCTCAGTAACTTCGGCTGTGAAGTTCTTATACTCAGTGATAGGAAGTTGCTGGTAAGCAAGTTGAGTGCCTGCCTCTAGGATATTCGTAGCGTTCTTTAGAACGTACTTCACGTTGAGCATCAACTCAGCGGGGCAATTTTCGTGGATAGTGTAACCAAGAGTGATTTTAGTTTTACCTTGAGGAGCAACGTTCAGATCGTTGACTACGCCCGATTGATAAGGAACGCCGTTCTTAGTGATGTTCCACTCTAGGCGGTAGTCTGAAAGGTCTACAAAGAAGTTCTCGTTGAAAATCTCTATCTCGCCTTTTGCCAAGTCCACTGGAGTTGTCCAGATATTTTGGTAGAAATAGCCCACCTCATACATGTGTGGATTAGGCTTGCGGTCGGGCGACACTAGACCATTCGAACAGAAGTTATTATCATCCACTGTGTAGCGGCCATAGTCACCACCATAGGTATAAATCATATTACCATCGCGATAGTCACGCATTGATTGATCTACAAAATCCCAAATGAAACCTCCTTGAAGATTAGGATACTCACGCATGATTTCCCAGTACTCCTTGAAGCCTCCCATAGAGTTACCCATTGCGTGAGCATACTCGCACAGGATCACAGGGCGATTCTGCACCAATTCAGGATTCTTACCCAATTTAATCATCTCACCAAAGCGAGTGTACATAGGACACCACACGTCAGAGTGAGAGTTATCCTCAGAGTCCCAAATAGCACGCTCGTACTGCACAGGGCGAGTCTCGTCCATCGCCTTAAGCGCATCATAGGCTTGAACAAAATTATCACCGTGGCCAGACTCATTACCCAACGACCAGAAAATCACCGAAGGGTGGTTTTTATCACGCTCCACCATACGTGTGGTACGCTCCATGTGAGCTGGCAAGAAGCGAGCATCTGCACCCAAGTTCTCAGGACCATAGCCCATACCGTGAGCTTCGATATTCGCCTCATCAACAACATAAAGACCATAAATATCACACAACTCATACCAACGAGACTGGTTAGGATAGTGAGAAGTACGAACTGCGTTCAGATTAAATTGCTTCATAAGCTTAATATCCTGAAGCATACGCTCCTCAGACACCTCATAGCCACCGTCTGGGTCTAGTTCGTGGCGGTTAGCGCCTTTGAATAGCACAGGTTCGCCATTAACTAGCACCTGCGCATTTTTGATCTCAATAGAGCGGAAACCAACTCTTTGGGGGATCACCTCTGTGATTTCACCTGCCTTATTGTAGGTTGTGGTTAGCAGAGTATAAAGGTTTGGTGCTTCTGCACTCCATTTTGCTGGATTCTCAACTGGGATAGTTGTATTAATCACACCATTTTTATCAGGGGTTGCAACAGCGGTCTCAATTACTTTGCGACCACGCATCAACTCAAACTGCACTTTGGCTGGCTTGCCAACAGTCTGCGCCTCGATCACTAGATCAGCATTCTTGTACTGCGCATCCAAAAGAGTCTTGATAAACAAGTCTTGAGTGCGAACCATCTCACGAGTGTACATATAGATATCGCGATTCACACCGCTCAGACGGAAGAAGTCTTGATCCTCAATCCAGCTACCATCGCTCCAACGGAATACCTGAAACGCAATTTTATTTTCCTTTCCTGCGACCATATATTCTGTCACATCAAACTCAGCGTCTAGCTTACTATCCTCAGAGTAGCCAACAAATTCGCCGTTGACCCACACATAGATATTTGAGGTCACACCACCGAAGTGAAGCATCATTTGCTCACCCTTCCAATCCGCAGGGATTTCGACCATTTTCACATAGCTACCAACGTTGTTTTCAACCTCAGGTACGCCCGTTACGTTGGTTTGCTGCACTTGGAAGTTATTTTCGCCCGAGCTAGCAACTGCCGCCGAGGCTCCTTTGCCTGCGGTTGCAGTGGTTTTGCCTTTTTGTGAGGGCGAATCGTTTGGTTTGGTGCGCACAACTGAGCTCCACGCATAACCAGGGTTGATATACACAGCATCACCGTAGCCATTCATTTCCCAAATGCCAGGAACCATAATGTCATCCCAGTTCTGAGTCTCGAAACCCATTTTGAAGAAGTCAGTGGGACGATCGTAAGCGTCTTTCACCCAGTTGAATTTCCATTTTCCGTTAAGCGACAAATAGTTGCGGCTTTTCTCTTTCGAGAAACTCAAAGCCTCATCACTACTATCAAAAACATAATAGGTCGCTCGCATAGGCGCACGATTAATGTGGTTCACCGCAGGATCATTCCACTCAGTAAAACTCTGAGCCGATGCCGAAAACGCAAGGCTGCAAAGGGCTAAAGCCAAGAAGGATTTCTTTTTCATAAATTTTTTAGGTTGTTATATAGTTTAGTTGTTCTTTTTCAATTTAATCCACTCACAAAAGGGCACAATTATCCCTTACCCATTTTATATCGCAACAAAGATAACAATTCTTATTGTTTCTACAAGTCTTTTCTGGGGCTTTTTTTGACCAACAACACCAATTAGAATTAAATCGAAAGATAATACTCACGAATAAGTATTAACTTTGCAGGCATGAAGAACATATTAAACATCCTGATTTTATCGCTCTCACTAATGGTGAGCCATGCTCAAACATCAACCCCGCAATGGAGTGCTGGAAGCGTTGTGAGCGAAGAGTTCATTGAGAACTATGGGATTGAGAACTGCTTTTCAATTCATGAGATAAGTCCCGAGATTTATGATAGGATCTACGGCTTTTCCTACCCCCGAGGCTGCGAGGTGAAACTCAGCGATCTGCGGTACATCAAAGCCCTACACCGCAATATAGAGGGTGAAATACTGCTAGGAGAGATGATTTGCAATGAAAAGATAGCCGATGATGTGATGGAGATCCTGCGTGAGCTATATGATGCGAGCTACCCCATCGAGCGCATGGTGTTGGTGGATAACTATAAAGCGGATGACAATCTATCGATGCAGGCGAATAATTCTTCGGGTTTTAATTTTCGCTATATCTCGGGCACTAATCGCCTTTCGAGCCACGCTCGAGGTATGGCCGTGGATGTAAACCCCCTCTATAATCCTTATGTACGAGAGAGAGATGGAATGGTAATAATTGACCCTTTGGGGAGTGAGCCCTATGCGGACAGAACCAAGGAATTTCCCTATAAGATAGTGCGCAGCGATGCTTGCCATAGAGCTTTCACCAGCCGAGGTTTTCAGTGGGGCGGTGCATGGCGAAGCGTTAAAGATTACCAACATTTTGAGAAGAAATAACAAAAAAGCCACCCCTCGCAGGGGTGGCTTTTTTGTTTATTATTGGCTAGCTTTTAAATGTTTAGCCCGAAAAGTTTAATCGTATTGGCTGTTGCAACATTCTCAACTTCCGCTTGCGAAATGCCTTTCACCTCGGCTATCTTAGTGCTGATGTAACGCATGTAGCCGCTTTCGTTACGCTGACCTCGATGAGGAACGGGCGGCAAGAAAGGACCGTCGGTCTCTAAAAGAATATGTTCCAAGGGGATTTGAGCAACCGCCTGCGGCAGATGCGAATTTTTGTAGGTAATCGGACCGCTGATGCCCACAGAATACTCACCCAGCTCCCTTAGGGCAAGGTAATTATCGAAAGTCCCTGCGAAAGAATGAGCCACACCTCGAATCTCGCCTTTATATTGCGCAAGCACAGGTAGTACCTCTTCCCATGCCTCACGAATATGCAAAATCACGGGCAGAGCATACTCAATTGCAAGCTCCAAATGGCGATGCAGCGCAACAATTTGTTCTTTTAAGAAATCCTTACTCCAGTGCATATCCAACCCCGTTTCGCCAATAGCTACATAATTCAGAGCACCTTCTTTGAGCTTATCAACCACCATCTGAACCTCATTTTTCCAGTTCGGATTATCATTCATCTCCAACGGATGAGCCCCAATACAAGGAAAGCAGAACGAATACTTGCGCGCTAACCTCTCCAATGCATCACGAGTGGATGAACTATCATCTGGCAGGATGTAATGAGTGACCCCTGCGGCTCTATCTCTTTCAATAACCTCCAGCAGGTCATACTCATAGCGAGCTTCGTGCAGGTGGACGTGTGAATCTATCATTTGTAGTCGTCTTAAGTAAATTAGTAGCCCAAAATTCGCATCATCGAGCGATAGGATTGCTCCTTAGCGAATAGCTTAGTCGAATATTCACCCGTCTCTTTATCCACATCAATGATAATATGCTTAGGCGCAGGAATCAAGCAGTGCTGCACTCCTCCATAACCCCCAAGCGATTCTTGATAGGCTCCAGTGTGGAAAAATCCTATATACTGAGTCTCACCTTTTTCTAATTTTGGCAGATAAATCGCATTCTGATGGGCCTCTGAGTTGTAATAATCCTCCGAATCGCAGGTCAAACCACCAAGAAACACCCTTTGATATTCCCTATCCCAGTTGTTAATCGGCAGCATAATATATCGCTGATTGATACCCCAAGTATCGGGCAGGGTGGTCATAAACGAAGAGTCTATCATATACCAAATCTCACGGTCATTCTGCTGGCGCTCATTGATGATAGAATAGAGCGTTGCGCCCGCTTCGCCCACCGTAAACGAACCAAATTCGGTGAAAATATCTGGCTCCTCAACATCATTCTCATTACAATAGTTCTTGATCTGAGAGATGATCTCCTCGGCCATATACTCATAGTCGTAATTAAATGCCAATGAAGTCTTTATGGGAAATCCACCGCCGATATTAAGGCTATTTAGAGTTGGACAAATCTTCTTTAGCTCCACATAAATCTTCAGACATTTAATCAACTCACTCCAATAGTAAGCAGTGTCTCGGATGCCCGTATTGATAAAGAAGTGTAGCATTTTGAGCTTGAATTTCTTACTTCCTTTGATGCGCTTTTTATAGTAGTCAACTATCTCCGAATAGCGTATCCCTAGGCGTGATGTATAGAAATCGAAGCGAGGCTCCTCCTCCGATGCAATGCGTATACCTATCTGACAGCTACCATCAAGAGCTGCATCCAACGCCTCCAAGTCATCCTTGCTATCCAACACTGGAATAGTATTAGTAAAACCATCTTTTAGCAATTGAACTATATTGGTTATATACTGCGGACGCTTAAACCCATTACACACAATATAGAGATTCTTATCAATCGACCCGCTCTCATAGAGCGAATTAATAATGTGAATATCAAAGGCGGATGAGGTTTCAATTTGAATATTATTCTTAAGCGCCTCCTCCATCACGAAGCTAAAGTGAGATGACTTTGTGCAGTAGCAATAGTTGTAACTACCCTTATAGTCAACCTTAGCCATCGCCACATTAAATAGGCGCTTTGCTCGTTGGATTTGTTTTGAAATCTTAGGTAAATATGTGATTTTCAGAGGAGTACCATACTGCTTGATAATATCCATCAAGGGCACATCGTGAAAGTAAAGTTCGTTATCTTCGGTAGTAAACTCCTCTTGGGGAAACTCGAAGGTTTGGTCAATTAGATCAAAATACTTATTTTTCATCTTCTTCGGATTACTGTGATTAGCTTATATTCGACAAGGGCAAACACTGCGCTCCCACGCATATCCACCCTCTTTAAATTCTTCGGACAAAGGTACAACTACTTGATTAATTATCAAAACATTCCATCTTTAATTTTATGTTACGATTTTCTTT
>CAYJLL010000114.1:0-5935 GCA_964370955.1 uncultured Rikenellaceae bacterium
CCTTCAAAACATTTCAACGTTTTGTTGGGGATAATTTCTGGGGCGTCCTCTCGGCGGATAAATCCTTGCTTATTTTCTATAGCAAGTCTTTGATACCAATCCTCTATGTTGATATACCCCTCTCGCTCCAACACCATCTCACGCCATTGGGCTATATATTTATCGGAAGTTGGTTTGTCGGACGAACCGCTTTTAGCATCATTTACAGGGAAAACCAAATGCAGATCGGGATGTTCCAAACGATCCATCTTGTAGCAATTCGAGCAAACACCACACGAATCGCCATCTTGCGGGTCAGAACACAACAGATAGCTCGAATAGGCCAATGCTAGAGGATAGGCGGATGAGCCCTGCTCCCCTACAAAAAGCTGCCCATGGCTCACTCTGTGGCTGTTAAGGTTCTCCACCAATTCTGTTTTTAGATTCCCTTCAGCTATAACCTCTGCAAATTTCATGTCTTTAAATTTCTTTGTGCAAATATAATAAATTTTTGGCGTTCTTAAAAATTTCACTATCTTTGCACCGCAATTGAGCCAATTCATTGGTCGAAGATTGCGGGCTCGGCTCCTTAGCTCAGCTGGATAGAGCAACAGATTTCTAATCTGTCGGTCGTGGGTTCGAATCCCGCAGGAGTCACATATAAAGCAGTTTTGATAATCTCAAAGCTGCTTTTTTTATACCTGCTCAACATGCCAAAGATTCTCCGAGATAACGGGCGATAGTACAGAGGGTTTTTCACTAAAAATACCATAGAGCGCAGCCCCACTGCCGCTAAGGGAGGCATAGAGAGCTCCTGCATCGTAGAATGCAGTTTTTATTTGCTGCAAAAGTGGATATTTAGGAAACAGAGTAGTCTCAAAATCATTTTCTAAAGAATCTTTCCACTGCGATATATTTTCGACTGATAGGTTCTCTAGCGGTTCACGATGCCTTGGGGTGATTCCCGAAAAAGCGTCACGAGTGGAAACATGGAGCTGCGGCATCACTATATATATATAGTAACCCTCAAGGTTCAAATCAATAGGCGTTAGAATCTCACCTCGCCCACTAGCGATCTGCGCACCCTCACCCACAAAATAAGCCGTATCACTACCTAGACTGGCAGCAAGGCTCTCTAGTTCTTTATTGTTGATTGCTAATGAGAACATCTCATTGGCAAGCTTCAAGACTGTAGTTGCATTAGCTGACCCACCACCCAAACCTGCTCCAAAAGGGGTTTGTTTGTGCAGGTGGATATGCACAGGTGGTACATTGTAGCCTTGGTGGCGCAAAAGTTCGATTGCCCTCACACATAGATTATCCTCAGGGGCACAATCAACAATCAATCCCGAGGAAGTAAACGAATCTTCGGTGGCAGGATTTATCTCCAACAGATCGCTCCGCCCATGAATGGGGTAGAAAATGGTTTGAAGATCATGGTATCCATCCTCACGGCGTGCGAGAATATTAAGGCCGAGGTTGATTTTGCAGGGTGAGCATTTTATCATCGTTACACTAGCATTTGGAAAGCACAAATATATAAAAAAATTGATAGAAATTTTATTACCTTTGCTCTTTGATTCTTTTAAAAAACTAAGAAACCCAAAACTATGACCCTAGAGACCATACTATCGAGCACCGACATTACTCAAATCCCCACCCGCAAACGCCGAGTTGCAATTCAGGGTTATTTAGGTTCTTTTCATCAAGAGGCGGCCGAGAAATACTATAATGAAGATATTGAGATTGTCCCCTGCGACACTTTCTCTGGCCTAGTGGCAAAAGTTGAATCGCTAGAGGTGGATTGTGGTGTGATGGCAATCGAGAACTCTATCGGAGGCTCAATCCTGCCCAACTACCGCCTACTGCAAAACAGCTCGATGCGTATCACAGGCGAGATTCATATCCCTATCATCCAAAATTTCATGGCACTCCCAGGGGTGAGTCTTGAAGACATCACTGAGGTGCGCTCGCATCCTATGGCTATCCTGCAAACCCTAGAGTTTTTGGAAAGACAAGGTCGCGAACGTTATAATATTATCGACTCGCTCGACACTGCCCTCTCGGCAAAAGACATCGCCGACAATAACTGGACACACACTGCGGCTATTGCATCTAAAAAGGCTGCCGAACTATACGGATTGAATATCTTGGCGGAGAATATCAACACGGTGAAAAACAATTTCACTCGCTTTTTGGTTCTCGAACGTGCCGATAGAGTGCTTCCGAATATGGAAATCAATAAGGCATCCCTTTATTTTGAACTTTCCCACCAGAAAGGTTCGCTATTGAGCGTTCTGAAATGTTTTGAACTCTGCCAGCTGAACCTCACAAAGCTGCAAAGCTACCCCATCCCTAGCGATCCATTCAGTTATCTTTTCCATGTGGATGTAGAGTTTGATAACCTTGAAAACTTCGACACCGCAATTCGCCACGGATCAGCTAGCTGCAAGAACCTCTTTATTGTAGGTTGTTATAAAAAAGACGAATCATACACAATATAAAACTAAATTAATGAAAAGACTAGGCCTATTTATTTGCTCTTCCCTTTTTTTTACGAGCTGTCAGAAAAACCCTAACCTCCAAGTGAGCTCTCACAATGGAGAATTATCTATAAACCTTACTCTCGACCAACAAGGGGCGCTAGAATATAATGTACTCTTTGGTACGGATACCATCATTGGCAACTCTCGCCTTGGATTGATGCTTGATGGCGACAGCCTAAGCTCAGGCTTTGAGATCACAGGTAGTAAGCATGCCTCGGTGGACAAACAATGGAGTATGCCTTGGGGTCAGAATAAACAAATCCTAGACAAGCATAATTCTCTTACTCTGGAACTGCTCCACAGCGCAACTGGGCGCAAACTAGGAGTGGAGTTTAGAGCTTTCAACGATGCTGCAGCTTTGCGATATACTATTGAAGGAGCAGGCGATAGTACAATTGTAAATGACGAGTTGACCGAGATTCAAATCAAAGGAAAGCCCGAGGTGTGGTGGAGTTATGCAGATTTCAACACCTACGAAAAGACCTTTATGCACACCCCACTGGATAGTGTGAGCTGGATGGCTACCCCATCTATTATGCGCACTGATGACAGCCTTCACCTTGCTTTTGGTGAGGCGGCGGTGATCGACTTCCCCGATATGACACTTAAAAACCAAGGCGATGGACTTTTCAAAGTTGAGCTAACACCTCTTCGCAATGGTAATAAAGCTGTGATTAAGACTCCTTTCCAAAGCCCATGGCGCACCATCAACATCGCCAAAAAAGCAGGCGATATTCTAATGGCAAATACTGCTTTGAACCTATCACCCGAGTCAAGTATTAAGGATACGAAGAATTTCAAACCTATGACCTATATAGGGGTGTGGTGGGATTTCCACCTAGGTACTAAAGAATGGAAAGAAGGTCCTCGCCAAGGAGCTACCACAGCGAGCGCAAAGCGTTATATTGATTTTGCAGCTGCCCACAATATCGGCGGTGTGGTTGTCGAGGGTTGGAACACAGGTTGGAATACCTGGGGTACTCGCAATGATTTTGATTATGTCACCCCTGCACAGAACTATAACCTTCGCGAAGTTGCTGCCTATGCAAAAGAAAAAGGCGTTCGCCTAATTATGCACCACGAAACGGGAGCAGATGTAACTCGCTATGAGAGCATGATGGATTCGGCTTTCAAGTTGTGTCGTGAGCTAGGCATTACAGATATTAAAACTGGCCACGCAGGTATGGTCTCTATCGACCAGCACCACCACTCTCAACCAATGGTTGAGCACTTTGAGCGTATTGCACAAAAGGCAGGCGAATATGGTATTGCGCTGAATATGCACGAGCCAATCAAAGCTAGTGGCTTGGAGCGCACCTATCCAAACTTGATGACTCGTGAGGGAGTGCGTGGTATGGAATGGGAGGCGTGGAGCGATGGTAACCCACCCTCACACACTGTTATAATTCCATTCACTCGCGGACTTTCAGGTCCAACCGACTACACCCCTGGGGTATTTGATATTCTTTACGAAGGAACTAAAGGGCAGCGCAAAGCGTGGAATTCGCTTACCGAGAATCTTCATAAGTATCGTGTACACTCTACTCTAGCCCACCAACTATCGCTAATGATTACTATCTACTCGCCTTGGGTGATGGCATCAGATCGCATTGAGGCCTATGAGAATCATCCTGCATTTAGTTTTGTCGAGAGCCTAAATCCAGATTTTGACGAGAGTCAAGTCGTGGATGCTGTGGTTGGCGAATATTTGATTACCGCTCGCCGCACGGGTGATGTTTGGTATGTGGGAGCAAGCAACAACGAGAAGGCTCGCACAGTGAAAATACCATTCAGTTTCCTAAGCAAAGGAAAAACTGCAAAAGCTACTATCTATAAAGATGGCGACAAGTCTGACTGGGTCACCAACCCAACAGACTACGCTATCGAGACAATGGAGGTAAATTCGGATACTGTACTAGAAGTAAAACTTGCCTCTGGCGGTGGAGCAGCCATTGTGATTAAATAAGTTACCACTAGAAATATGTTTCTTGATAAACATCTATTGAGTTATAGCGAGTATCTGCTTTTGGAGCGTGGACTCTCAAAGAACACACGAATTGCATATATGAGCGATTTGGAGTTGTTGTGCGAGTATATCACAACACATCAAGCCCAGCTCTCGTCAATAGAACAGATTACACAAGAACATATAGAGGAATTTATCAAAGAGAAAATGGTGGAGCGAACACCGAGTTCGCAGGCTCGAATGCTCAGCAGTCTGAAGAGTTTCTTTGACCATGCGATGATGTGCGAGGTAATTTCTCAAAGTCCAACTGCGTTGATTGAAGCGCCCCACATCAATCGCAAGCTGCCTGATTCGCTGTCAATGGAAGAGATTCAAAGGATGTTTACATCAATTGATTTAAGCCAAAAACACGGTCATCGAAATCGAGCTATCCTCGAGGTGCTCTATGGCAGCGGGCTAAGGGTAAGCGAGCTTACAACACTCACCGTGGGCGATGTTCTCTTTGATCAGGAGATACTGCGCGTTGTGGGTAAAGGTTCAAAGGAACGCCTTGTGCCAATTTCAAGAGAAGCACTCAAGGCAATCCGACTTTATTTGGAATCTCGAGCAGAGTTACTCAGGGAGAACGGCAAAAGTCCAGTGGCACTATTTTTGAATAATCGTTGTGAGGCTATATCAAGGGTGATGATATTTAATATCATCAAAAAAGCCGCCGCCGATGCAGGGATAGCCAAAAGCGTATCGCCACACACTATGCGCCACAGTTTTGCTAGCCATCTACTACAGGCGGGCGCAGGAATCAGGGCAATCCAACAAATGCTCGGACATGCCGACATCTCCACCACAGAGATTTACACCCACCTGGAGAGTCAGCAAAAACGTGAGGCCGTAGAAAAATTGGTAATAAAAAAGTAATAGAGATAGGATGATTTTCAAAAAAATCATCCTATCTTTGTTAAAGCAAAATAAACCCAGTAAAACACATAAAACTATGTCAAAGAAAAGAGTACTAGTTGCAGGAGGAGCAGGATATATTGGCTCGCACACCACTGTCGAGCTAATCAATGCAGGCTACGAGGTTGTCGTAGCTGACAATCTGTCCAATTCAGAGCTTTCAGCCCTAGAGGGCGTGGAAAAGATCATTGGTGCAAAACTTCCATTCTATCAGATCGACTGCTGTGATATGGCAGCAATGCGCGACCTATTCACCAAAGAAAAAATTGATGCCATCATCCATTTCGCAGCATTTAAGGCTGTCGGTGAATCAGTTGGTAAGCCTCTTGAGTACTACCGCAATAACCTCGACTCACTGATGGGAGTAATGGAGATGATGAAAGAGTTTTCGGTTAAGAATCTTGTTTTCTCATCTTCGTGTACTGTCTATGGCCAGCCAGATGTGCTGCCAGTGACCGAGGCTACTCCTCGTCAGGATGCTGAATCTCCC
>CAYJLL010000115.1:0-5913 GCA_964370955.1 uncultured Rikenellaceae bacterium
AAATCTTGCGATACGCTCAGCGAAAAACCCACAGCCGCAAAACAATCAGCATAGCGCTCTATGGATGTTTTTTGCTGAACCATCACTTTGTTTCGCTCTGAGGTGAGTGCTTTTTTGCCACTGCGTCCTTTGTCAAGGCGCACACATTTATAGCCCCCCATTCTAAAAAACAACAGCAGTAGCTTTGAGTAGATTTTATCGTGTAGATCCACCACCATATCTATTTTGTAGGCAGCACAAAGCTCTCGATACAGCCTCCACAGCCCCCTCGCTCCTGCGTGGCTGCCTTTGAGTTGCAGGTCGTGCAATTCAAGGCGTTCGATGCCAAAGAAGAAAGGACGGAAAAACTCACGAGTGAGCATCACTATCCGCACATCGGGGTAGCTCTCCGAGAGAGATCTGAGCACAGGGGCAGTCATTGCGACATCGCCCATGGCCGAACCTCGTATAACAAGAATGGTTTTCACGCTAAGAACTAAGATTTTGCGTAAAGTACTGGATTCAGATTCGGATCGTTATACATCTTCATCTGCTTGTAGGTCTTAATGATCTTACGACCAGCTGCAATATCATCATAGAGCTGAGTGATAGAGATGGTCATATCGCTTTGCTGCTCCAAAAGAACATCCAATTTAGCTTGAACCGAGGCTTTGTGTTCAGGGGAAACATCCTCACGCTGGGTTTGTTCGCGCATATGGTAGATCTTCAGATGAAGGATAGAATAGCGATCTATCGCCCAGGCGAGGGTTTCGGTATTGAGAGTTGCATCCGAAGATGGTTCAACGCCTGCGAATTTATCTAGGAAGAAGTTGTCGATATACTCTACTTTGTCGGTACGATCTTGGTTGCTCGAATCGATGCGACGCTTCAGAGCCAAAGCCTCCACGGGGTCGATCGAAGGCTCGCGGATAATGTCCTCAAAGTGCCACTGCACAGTGTCAATCCAGCATTTATGGAAAAGCAGCATCTCGAAGGTGCCCCCCTCAAAAGGCGTTGGCATTGGATGGTCTACATTGTCGGTGAGATGATAGGTTTCGATTGCCGAAGAAAAGATGCTATCGCACAGTTCGATAAGTTTCATATGGGTCTTGATTTATTTGTTTGTACAAAAATAATAATTTATCTTTGCTCTAGCAAATAACACCCAAAAATATGAGAAGATATAAATCCCTGCTCCTAGGCCTCATGCTTGCCACAGCAGTGCAAACCCTCCCAGCACAAGAGAAACTCTCCAACAAGCAGTATGCTGAGAAATACAGCCAAATAGCCCTACGCAAAGCGAAAGAATATGGCATTCCTGCCAGCATTACCCTTGCCCAAGGAATCTTGGAGTCGGGCTCTGGCTCGAGCGAGCTAGCCGTCAATGCCAACAACCACTTCGGCATCAAATGTGGAAGCTCATGGAAAGGCGAGAGCTACCTCAAGGACGATGACGCAAAGGATGAATGTTTTCGCAAATACGCCTCACCCGAGGAGTCGTTCAACGATCACTCTTTGTTTTTGACTGGCTCAGAGCGTTACAGCTCGCTTTTCAAACTCTCAACTGACGACTACAAAGGCTGGGCAAACGGACTCCAAACGGCAGGCTATGCCACTAACCCTGAGTATGCAGATCTTCTGATTTGGATTATCGAGCGTGAGAAGCTCTACAAATACGATCAAGCAAACAAAGCTCAGATTCAAAATACTGACACCGAGAAATCCTACGAAAATCGCGGCCCCGAGCCCGCAGGAATACGCTATGGCAAGAACAATGGAGCTCTGTATGTGGAGGTTCTCGAAGGGGAAACGCTCTCTTCGTTGGCTGTTCGCACGGGAGTGAGCGAGAAAAAGATTCTCAAATACAACGACCTGACTAAATCAGTAAAACTGACCGCCGGAAGCATGATTTACCTATCGAGCAAGTCCTCGACCAACAAAGCCACCCCATCTTGCGAAGTGAAAGTTGGCCAGACTATGCACGCCATCTCTCAGGTCTATGGAGTGAAACTCTCAAGCCTGCTGAAGATGAACCCCAAATATCGCACAACTCAACCCCTCACAGGAGCTGTGATTCGCCTGAGATAACACCGCAACACAAAAACAATGGAAATAATATCAATAGACAACATAAGGCGAGAATACCAAGTTGGCGAACAAATGGTCTACGCTCTTGCGGGCGTGGATCTAAAGATCTATAAGAATGATTATGTGGCGATTATGGGTCCATCGGGCTCGGGAAAATCGACACTTATGAACATACTAGGCTGTTTGGACACGCCCACCTCGGGGAGCTATGTGCTCAACGGAACGGATGTGAGCCACATGGACGAAAATGAGCTAGCGGATGTGAGGTGCAAGGAGATAGGTTTTGTTTTTCAAACCTTTAATCTCTTGCCTCGTTTTTCGGCACTAGAGAATGTCGCCATGCCGCTGATCTATGCTGGAGTGGGCAAAACAAAACGACTAGAGCGAGCAAAAGAGGCTCTAGAGGTGGTATCACTGGGCAACCGCATGGAACACAAACCCAACGAGCTCTCGGGCGGCCAGCGTCAAAGAGTGGCGGTGGCACGTGCTTTGATCAACACCCCCTCTATCATCCTTGCCGACGAACCCACAGGCAACCTCGATTCGAAGACCTCCATCGACATTATGTATCTCTTTGAGGATATTTATAAGAATGGCAATACTCTGATTGTGGTGACCCACGAGGAGGATATAGCCCAACACGCAAGGCGTATCGTTCGCCTGAGAGATGGTCTCATCGAGAGCGACACGATCAACGAAAATCCAACCCTAGAGAACAAACAACGCTAATGAAAATCTACACAAAATCGGGCGATAAAGGCACCACATCCCTCGTTGGTGGCGCCAGAGTCAGCAAATCAAGCGTAAGACTTGAAGCCTATGGCACCCTAGATGAACTCTCTGCTCATATTGGCATTCTTCACGCTACCCCTGCCAGTAGCCCTGCAATTAAACAGGAGCTCGAATGGATAATCTCACGAGTGATGGACTGCTCGGCAATTCTAGCCAGCGAGGACACCACCATCGCCAAATTACCTCAGATCACAACTGAGCATTCCCTGAAGCTCGAGAGTTGGATAGATGCTCATCTTGACGGACTGCCTCAACTAAAATACTTCACCCTGCCTCTAGGGGCTAGTGGCGGTGCACAGGCTCATGTGGCTCGCACGGTGTGTCGCAGGGCTGAGCGCAGGATGATAGCAGTGGTGGAAGCGGGATTGGAAGTACCCCAAGAAGTGAACACCTTCATCAATCGCCTCTCGGACTACCTCTACGCGCTCTCACGAGCTATGGTTGCCGCCTCTGGTGAAGAGGAAATATGTTGGATTCCCTAATTCTATTTGGATTCTCAAAGGAGCGCTCTACCCTCCCCTAAAACTACTATGGACGAAAAATACAAAGAAACTCTCGATTTTCTTTTCTCAAGGCTGCCCCAATTCTCAAAAGAGGGGCTTTCGGCCTATAAACCAGGCTTGGAAAATACTCTCGCTTTCGCTGAGCACAACTCAAACCCTCACAGCGGGCTTCGAGTGATACACATCGGAGGAACCAACGGCAAGGGTTCGACCTCTGCTATGCTCTACGGGGTTCTGCGTGAGGCTGGCTACAGCGTTGGACTTTATAGTTCGCCCCATTTGAAAGATTTTCGGGAGCGTATGGTGGTCGATGGGCAGATGATCTCTCAAAAAGAGGTAACGGATTTTACAGACGCCAACCGAGATTATATCCTTTCGCATCGTCTTTCTTTCTTTGAGGTTACCACCATTATGGCCTTTGATTTCTTTGCTCGCTCTGAGGTAGATTTTGCTATCGTTGAGGTAGGCCTAGGGGGGCGTTTGGATAGCACAAATATCGTCAATCCGCTTTTGACTATCATCACTAATATTGCTCTGGACCACACAGACCTATTGGGCGAAACCATCCCTGAGATTGCCACTGAAAAGGCAGGGATAATGAAACAGGGTTGCCACGCAATAATAGGCGAAACTCACCCCGATAGTGAGGGTGTATTCAAGCGCAGAGCCCTAGATGTTTGTACTAACCTAACCTTTGCAGACACTCTATACAGCACAACTAAAATCGAAAATGGCTTTGCGGTACACCGCGGCCACGATAGCGCTACTTTTGAGGTCAAGCTAGGTTTGCTGGGTGATTATCAAGGGTTTAATCTTGTAACCGCCCTTGCCGCTATTGACTCTCTAAGAGAGAAAGGCTTTGAGATTTCACACGAGCAAATGCTCGCAGGGCTATCCAAGGCCACGATTCGTGGACGATGGGAGCTTCTACAAAAAGGAGATGCCACTAACGCCATGATACTGTGTGACACCGCCCACAATGTGGCAGGGGTAAGCCTAGTTGTGAAGCAACTCTCCCTGATGAACTATCGCAAGCTCTACTTCGTACTGGGGATGGTGGGTGATAAAGACATTTCGGGGGTGCTTTCTCTGCTGCCTCGTGAGGCTCACTATATTTTCACACAGAGCACTATCCCACGGGCGATGGATGCCGAGAATTTGGCACAAATGGCAGCAGAAAAAGGGCTCACGGGCGAGATCTGCTCCCTTGGCCAAGGCGGAGTGGTGATGGCTTTGGAGCGCGCCAAAGGGCTCGCCGAAGGTGGAGATCTTATTTTTGTTGGCGGAAGTACTTTCACAGTGGCTGAGATCATATAATTTTGTGGAAATGTGTAACCTGAAGAGAATATCTGCATCATATCTGAAAAAATAATTTTAAATTCTTTCAGTATTATGACAAAAAGATTACTCACTCTCCCCCTATTGACTCTCACTCTCTGCGCAACTCTATTTTCTTGCGCAAGCTCTCAATCGCAAAGCTATAGCATCGCAGGGACGGCACCCGATTCTTCGCTCAATGGCGAGAAGGTCTATCTTTTAGATTATCAACTCTCAGGCAATCAGATTATTGACAGCACTGTAATCACCGACAACAGCTTCACGCTCAGCGGCGAGATACCCCGAGCTAGCCTTCTACAAATCCAAGCCAAAGACTATGGCTATTCGCTTCTTTCTGAAGAAGATATAAGCATCGAGCTTACTCATCCCATAAAAATCACCTCGGGTCAGCAGAATCTCGAGATGCAGAAATTTATCGCAAATGCCAAAGAATTGGAGCGCAGTTTTCATTCAAAACTCGAAGCGCTTCCCCAGGGCGATACAACTGGACGTGAAAAAGCTTTTGCTGCCCATCAAAAAACCATAGCCCAACTTATGGATAGCACCATGAATGCCAATATGGATAATATGGTTGGGGTGATGATGTTCTTGGAACAGCAGCGATTTGGGAAATTAAATCTCACCCAATTTGATTCTATGGCCTCGCAACTACCCCTAGCAAAGGGGTTTGTGCTAGTTGAAAAGGCTAGAGCACGGCTAGTTAGCATAGAGGCTACGAAGGTAGGCCAGCAGTTTGTAGATCTCACGGGTGAGACCATTGATGGAAAACCAAGCCATTTATCGGATTTTGTGGGTAAAGATAAAGTTGTGTTGGTGGATTTTTGGGCTTCGTGGTGCGCTCCCTGCAAGCAAATCCTCCCCGAGATTCAAGCCGCACAAGCAAAATATGGAGATCGCCTAGAGGTGGTGAGCGTTAATATTTGGGACGACAAAGCAGGTTTTAAAAAAGCTCTCAAAGAGGGCACTATGCCGTGGAACCACATCTACGCATCTGATAGTCCCATCGCTAGCGAACTGTATGGCATTACTAAAATCCCTACGATTATAATCTTTGACCCCACTGGAGTAATCGTTAGCCGTGAGGTAAAAGACTTTCAAGCCTCATTGGAGAGTTTATTAAAATAATTTATTTTAGGGGGAGTCGTGTTTCTAGAATTTTGGGTTTTGTAATTGTGTTTTAAATTAATGACCAAAAACTGTGGCTGTTAACAAA
>CAYJLL010000116.1:0-5886 GCA_964370955.1 uncultured Rikenellaceae bacterium
TGAGAATGAGCCACGCTCTGAACGCTCGCCCCTTGGTGAGAATCCACGACCTTCGCCCCTTTCACCTCGGTCTCTTGAGAATGAGCCACGCTCTGAACGCTCGCCTCGGGGTGATCCTCCCTCAAATGAACGACCTCTCGGGCGTGGTGAGTCACCACCACCGAAAGAATCTCTTTCTGAAGAGGTTGATGAGTTTTGATCTTGTCTTTGGCCTTGATTTGCGTCTTGCTGAGCATCTTGGGCTCTACGAAAGAAAGACATGCGTGATTTGCTGTTGTCCATTAGTGTGTTTTGAAAAATATTGAGCAAAGTTAGCGATAAATTTTCGCATTTGCCAATAATAGTGATTCTTAGCTCTAAACTAAGTAAACTTTAGTGTTGTGGGGGTGTGGTTTTAGGGTTGATCGGGGGTAGATCTTTTCAGAGAAGCGAGGTAGTGATAATGCTCGTCGCTGGCGATAAGTTCGCCCGAGAAGCCATATTGAGAGGCATAGTAGTCGAGAGTGTCGAAATCTATGTAGAGCCAGTCGAACTCTTCGCCCTGAGTGTCTGTTTTGCCTCCTCTATAGCTCATAGTGTAGCGCATCTGGCCATAGTAATCGTCATTGAGATCAATCTCAAGGCTGCCATCTTCCGCCTCGTAGAGATAGCGCAAGTCGCTGGAATCAACCAACACCTCGCCGCCCTCGCTCAGAAGAGCATCAAGACGCACAAAGAAATTGCCTATGTTCTCTAGAGTGCCGATAATGCCAGTTCCGTTCATCAACATCAGTATAGTGTCAAACTTTCCGTGAACCTCAAGGGTAGGGTCATAAAAGTCCATAGCCATCGCCTTTGTCAGCCCTCGTTTTTGGGCAACCTCCACAGAAAGTGGCGAGATGTCAATGGCTGTGACCTCCTTTTGCATTTGCTCCAGAGCTAGCGAATGACAGCCTGCAGCAGCCCCAACGTCGAGAATGCGCCCGTGGGCACGCTCAAGGGCTAGTCTTTCGATGTGGTTCATATTGTCCATCTCTCGAAAGAAAAGCTCTACGTCCATGGGGTCTTCGTCGAAATCATCTGCCAAAACCACCAATTCGCCAGCCGAACCATTGAAATAACGCTCCCAAATAGCACGACCCATAGGGTCGAGCTCAGGGGCTAAAAGATTTTTACTCGACATACAGAACTAGGCCTTTAAGATATTCACCCTCAGGGTGATAAATATTAATAGGGTGGTCGGCACATTGGGTCAACTGTTCGATGATGCGCACCTTGCGCCCCGAAATAGCCGCCGCCGAGAATACCGCCATGCGGAAATCCCTAGCGCTCACTGCCTGCGAGCAACTAAAGGTGAAGAGTATGCCTCCTTTGGAGATTTTCTCCATCGCTCGTGCGTTCAGGCGCTTGTAGCCCTGAAGAGCATTGCCCAACACCTTGTGGTGCTTGGCAAAGGCAGGAGGGTCAAGGATAATCAAATCGTAGCTATCGGTGGGCATATCACGCAAGAAATCCATTGCGTCCACTGCATATTCCCCGTGGGGTAGATCAGTTTGATTCAGAGCAATATTCTCTGAACACAGATGAATAGCCTTTTGCGAGCTATCGACCGAGTCGCAACTCACAGCACCCTGAGCCAAAGCATAGAGCGAGAAACCGCCCGTATAGCAGAAAGTATTTAGCACCCTGCGTCCCTTGCAATAACGTCCCACTAGGGCACGATTATCACGCTGGTCGAGGAAAAAGCCTGTCTTTTGTCCCTGCTCCCAGTTTGCCATAAAGCGGATGCCGTTTTCACACACCTCGCTTGAATGGTCGTAGCCATCGGCCTTGTAGATATAGCCATCAATCGCCTCTATGCCACATTTGGGGGGCAGAGTGCGACTGCTTTTGTCATAGACAGCCTCTAGCTCCTCGCCAAGAACTACTTGGAGAGCCTCACAAATCTTCTCACGTTCCAAATACATCCCCACGCTATGGCTCTGCATAACTGCCGTTTTGCCATAGACATCTACAATCAAGCCAGGGAGCATATCGCCCTCGCCATGAATCAAACGATAGGCGTTGGTTTGCTCATTGGGCAAGCCAATGGCTGTGCGCATTGCTTTTGCTTCTTGGATACGAGAGTTCCACCACCCTTGGTCTATGCTCACATCCTCAAAAGTGAGCACTCTCACTGCAATCGAACCAATCGCTGAGTGACCACGAGCGATAAATTCGCCATTGTGGCTAATGATATCCACCATTTCGCCCTCTTGAACCTCGCCATCGGCTGAAGCTATTGCTCCTGAAAACACCCAAGGGTGGCGGCGAAGTAGCGATTCCTCTTTGCCTTTTTTTAATTTAAGTATTGCCATCTTTTTTGATATGCGTATATTTTATTTACCTCTTTGCAGACGACCATCGTCTGAGAGTTTGTACCATGTGCCACTTTTGCCCTGAGCGGTGAGCTTGTAGCCTTCGCCCGCAGGATAATAGTTGAACTCACCATCCATCTGAAGCTGCTCCTTGGTGGGCATTGCGCCCTTGTTGGCACGACGGAATTGATCTATCCTCTCGGCTGCGATGCGCAAAAATTCCTTGGTCTTGTGGTCGTTGTCCCAGTTGAAAGCAACCTCGCCTTCCCCTGCCACAACATCCGAAAACTGTATCCAACCCCAGCGCTCAGGACGGTGCATATCGATCACGCCCGTTGGGCACCACACCCAGTTGTCCTCGTTGCCAAAGCCCTCTTTGCCCTTTTGTTTTACGTATTTTCCATCCACGATGTCCACTTTCTGCCATTGAACTCTCGAGAAGTTCAAACGCCATTGCTGACCATCCTTAACCTGAGGGCGTTGATACAAAACAGCGGTCAACTCGCGCAAAGGTAGCGCCATTTCCATAGTCCATTTTTCGTCCGTATCACTTGGGTCATTGACTGTTCCGTAGAGTTTAACAGCGGTTTTCATACCCTTAAGATCCCAGCCGTTGAAGAAAGTTCCACCGCGCATATAGGGTTGAGTGAGAAGCAAATCCCATTCGGTACCAAAGGCGTTATATTCGAACTCGTAGTAGTGGTGTCCCTCGCCAGATGGGTCGATGAAAATCTCTATATCGTTGTCATAGTAAATTACCGCATCTCGTTTGGTGAAGGTTGCCCAAATGTGTGGCTCTATCATCTCAGTTGCTACATATAGGTACTCATCGTCCCAAAGCATCTTAGCTCTAGTTTGATACTTAGGTTCAACAGGGCGGTTCTCACCCTCAATATCGCTGAAGAGCACAGTCCAAGGTGCTTTGTCCCATTCCTCAGAGGTGATGTCGCCATCAATGGTGATAGCATTGGGGGCTTTCTGTACAACATAGTTGTGGTTGTGGAAGGGGTAGTGTTTGTAGGCAGGGATAGTGATCTCCTGGGCGGTTGCTGTGCTCATTGCAAGGCTTGCAGCAGCTAGAAGGATGAGGTTTTTCATGTTTTTTATTTGGTGTTTAGTTTTTTAGTTTTTTGTTTGCTCGTGGTTTTTCTTTTCAAGGGCGAACCGCAAGGGGGACACATAGTGTCTTCTATGATTTATCTCTCACTATAAGACGATAGCCCCTGTGGGGTGCGGTTCGTCCGTCTATTTGTATTGCTTCTCACTTTAGTTTGCTTGTGGTTTTTCTTTTTGCTTGTCTCTCACAAACCATCGCTGCTCCAGCTTGGAGTGTGGTGCGCACGGTTAATTGTTTAGCTCGGACTGCGGTTCGCACTTACGCAAATACGAAGATTGCTAGAGCCATCAGGGCGCAGTAAATAGCAAACCAGTAGAGTTTGCCACGGTTCACGATGCGTATCATTGCCTTGCATGCCACAAGCCCCGAGACATAGGCGGTAAGGAAACCTGCAATCATAGCCGAAGTTGGTATTCCTGAGGTTTCGGGTGAGAATTTACCGTCCAGCAATTCCAAAACACTCTCACCCAAGATAGGCACCAGTACCATCAGGAATGAGAATTTGGCAATCTGCGCACGATCTACCCCTAGCATCAGACCTGTTGCGATGGTTGAACCCGAACGAGATACACCTGGTAGCACTGCAAAAGCCTGAGCCACACCCACAACCAAAGCATCACGATATTTCACGGGGTGCGAGGTGCGGGGGCGAAAAAAATGCGAAAAACACAGCAGCGCCGCTGTCACAAGCAGCATCACAGCCACGATATAAATCGAACCCGAGAACAAAGCCTCCACTTGATCCTTGAAAAATAGCCCAACGACAGCCACAGGTATCATCGACACTACAATTTTGAGGATGTACTGGGTTTCGCTGTTGTAGCGGAATTTCATACCCCCTACAAGGAGTTTCCATATCTCTTGGGCGAAGATGGTGATTGTTGCCATCACCGTTGCGGCGTGAACCACAACGCTAAAGGTGAGTTCGGATTCGGGTGGGAAGGTGATCCCTAGGAGTTCTTTTCCGATCTCTAGATGCCCTGAGCTACTCACAGGAAGGAACTCTGTGAGGCCCTGCACCAGCCCTAGGATTATTGCTTCTATAATAGTCATGGCTAGTTCTTAGAATCTTTGTCTGTTTTAAAGCGCTTGAAGATAGCCACACCAACTGCAGTGAAACCCACCAACAGTACAATAGGTGCAAGTACTATGCGACGCCATGAGAACATCTCGTAGTTAAATTCGTTTGCCGACTCCGAAGCGCCGCCCGACATAAGAGCATAGCCCAGAATCAAGATAGCTATACCAATTAAAATCAATAGATAGTTTTTCTTTGAAAATGGCATCACAGTTCCCTTTGGATTTTGTGATGAGTTGTTTTGTGTGTTTGACATATTTTCTTTTGGGTATTTATGATTTACTTTTAGTTTCGAGTTTTGCGGGGGCGCACTTTTTTAAGGATTCTTTCCACGGCTCTGAGCGTAAATAGTAGTGAGAGTATCATCCCTGTGAGTATCATACACGAGATAATCACCCCTAGACTCATGCGATCGACCGACAGTTTGTCGATGGGCAAAGTTACTACCTCGACCATCAGAACCAGAATGATCGCCGCTACCAGAGCTGCCATTACCCCCTGCACATAAGCTCTGCGGCGGAAAGGACGACGTATATCTTTCAATGGGATACGTCCAGCAACAGCTCTTGCGATGCGATCGCTAGAGGCTGCAACGTCCATACGTATGGTGTTGTGGTAGATAACCAATAGCACAAGAGCCAAAACAAACGCAAAACCCAACACATAGTAGCTAAGCAGCCTCACGCCCTCTCTGACTTCTTCTCGCAGCTGGTGGGGATAGTTCACTTCTTCGACCCCTGCTATCTGGGCAACCTCCTTTTCGAAGTCCTCTACCACTGATTTTGGGCTCAAATTAATCCTAAAAGACCCGGGAAGAGGGGAACTCTCGAATAATTTATCGAGTTTGACATCTACCTGCTCTGAGAACTCTTCAAATGCCATCTCGGGCGAAATATAGCTTGTTGCCACAACGCTCGGGTGATTTTTGAGCAGGCTCTCCATATTATCCTTGGTCTGGGTGCTGGTGGTATCGCTCAGATAGACTGACACCACAAATTCGCTTTCCAGCGCTCTGATTTTCTCTCGCCCACCCTCAATGATATAGAGCGACACGCCAAGCAGCAACAGCAGCAAGGTGTTGGTGACCGTAGTGGCTAGGAATCTGTTTATTTTCATTGTTTTGTTTACGTTATCTCGGACGCAAAGCGTCTTTTATGATTTAGCTTCCCAGAGGCGAAAGCTTGCGGATGAGCTGGTCTTCGCAAGAAGAGCAGGGCTTCCGCGTGGGGAAGCTTTCGCCCTGCTAATTGTTTAGTTCGGACTTTAGTTTGCTTGTGGCTTTTTCTTTATGGTTTCGTTATTGCCGAAGTCCGGTTTCGCAGGTGCTCAACACGTGGTCTTCTGCAGCCATCGAA
>CAYJLL010000117.1:0-3998 GCA_964370955.1 uncultured Rikenellaceae bacterium
ATGTGTACTTTCTTGAACAATCCGCTCATAGCCCAACCACTAAAAGCCCCTACGGCGAGTCCTGAGAGCAGGGATATGGGTAGATTTAGAATCATTCCAGAGTCTATACTGGTTCCATTTTCTAGCGATACGGCTGCTCCAAAGAGTACAATCACTAGTATGTCGTCTATGGATGCGGCGGCCATTATCATTTGAGGGATACCCTTTTTGGTGCCCTTGCCTTTGTCTATCATCTCTAGCATTCGAGGTACTATCACCGCAGGAGACACCGCCGCAACCACAGTTCCTATTATTACACCCTCCAAAACGCTCACCCCCAAAAGCCAAGGAGAAAGAGCGGCAATGGCGATAATCTCAAATAGCGCCGGCAAAAAACTCATCAGAGCCGCACTGCGCCCCACCCCACGTAGCTGGCTGAGGTTCAGAGCGAGTCCACTGCGAAAAAGAATAATCACCAAGGCGACCTCCCGCAGTTCGCTAGAGAGGTCCATTACCTCTCCGTGGAGCAGGTCGAGCGCAAAGGGTCCAAGCACTACACCCCCAAGGATCATGCCCACGAGTGAGGGCATAGAAAGGCGGCGAAATAGCTCGCCAAAAGTGATGCCTGCGATAAAAATATAGGCTAGAGATTCAAGCATTTTTTTGAGGTTTTAGCTAGGGGTGTTTTTAAAAAATTTATAATAAAATACGATTAAACCCTTAATGTTTTGAGGTTAAAAACGTTATCATATACCCTGTGGTTGGGGTGTAAATTTTTTTACAAATTTAGAACTTTTTTTGATATTTTTTCTGATAAATTTTCTTTACCTTTGTTGTCTTCTTAACAGGGACAAGCAAAGTAAAAATAATATATAACCGAAAGAGAGACAACAAGATGACATTTGATAAACAGTATGCCTATGAGGAAGCGGTAGACACTGCAAGAGAGTATTTTAACGGAGATGAACTAGCAGCCACAGTATGGGTGAGCAAGTATGCTCTGAAGGATTCATTTGGAAAGATATTTGAGAATTCACCTCAGATGATGCACCAAAGAATCGCGAGCGAGCTTCACCGCATTGAACAGAAGTATCCAAACCCTATGAGCCTAGAGCAAATTGAGGGTCTGTTGGATCACTTCAAATACGTGGTACCCCAGGGCGGTCCTATGACTGGCGTGGGTAATAATCTTCAGATTGCTTCACTCTCAAACTGTTTTGTTATCGGACATGAGACTCCAGCTGATTCGTACGGCGGAATTATCCGTTTGGACGAGGAGCAGGTGCAACTCATGAAGCGTCGTGGTGGCGTTGGTCATGATCTCTCGCATATTCGCCCTTCAGGTTCTCCTGTTCTCAACTCGGCTCTAACGGCTACGGGTATTGTTCCTTTCATGGAGCGCTACTCAAACTCAACTCGTGAGGTGGCTCAAGACGGACGCCGTGGTGCATTGATGCTCTCGTTGTCGGTGAAACACCCAGACTCTGAGCAGTTTATCGATGCTAAGATGGAGACTGGTAAGGTTACTGGTGCTAATATCTCTATCAAACTGGACGACGAATTTATGCGTGCGGTTAAGGGTGGTGATAGCTACAACCAAAAATTCCCTATTGACTCTTCGGAGCCTCTCTATAGCAAGAATATCGACGCTCGCACTCTGTGGGACAAGGTGATTCACAATGCGTGGAAATCAGCCGAGCCAGGGGTGTTGTTCTGGGATACTATTATCAATGAGTCTATCCCTGACTGCTATGCAGATCTAGGTTTCCGCACAGTTTCGACCAACCCATGTGGTGAGATTCCTTTGTGTCCTTATGATAGCTGCCGATTGATGGCGATGAATCTTTATGGTTATGTGGAGAATCCATTTACGGATAAGGCCGAGTTTAATTTCGAAAAATTCAAGGAGCATACCGGAATGGCTATGCGCTTGATGGATAATATTATTGATTTGGAACTCGAGAAAATCGAGGCCATCATCACAAAAATCGCCGGAGACCCTGAGTCGGACGATCTTCGTCGTGTGGAGCACACACTTTGGGAGAAAATCCGCAACAAAGCTTTGGCTGGCCGTCGCTGTGGACTTGGTATCACTGCTGAGGGTGATATGCTAGCAGCTCTAGGTCTACGCTACGGCTCGAAAGAGGCTATCGAATTTGCAGTGAAAGTTCAGCAAACTCTAGCCATTGCCGCTTACTCTAGCTCGACTCAAATGGCGTCGGAGCGTGGTGCGTTCGAGATCTATGACGCTAAGCGTGAGGAGAAAAATCCTATGATTCAGCGTATCAAGAAAGCCGACCCAGAGCTTTACAAGCGTATGTGTGAGGTGGGACGTCGTAATATCGCGATGCTAACCATTGCACCAACAGGAACTACCTCGCTAATGACTCAGACTACCTCGGGCATAGAACCAGTGTTTATGCCAGTGTATAAGCGTCGTCGTAAAGTGAATCCTAACGACCTTGCGAGCAATATTACCTTCACCGACGAGGTGGGCGATTGCTGGGAGGAGTACAACGTGTTCCATCACCATTTCCTAACTTGGGCTCAAATGCAAGGCCATAGCGCAGCGGAGGTGATGGCAATGAGCGATGAGCAAGTGGATGAATTGGTGGGGAAATCACCTTACCACGGTGCGACCTCAAACGATATTGACTGGGTGGCGAAAGTGAAGATGCAGGGAGCTATGCAGAAATGGGTAGACCACTCTATCTCGGTTACTGTGAACCTTCCAAACGATGTGAGCGAAGATCTTGTGGCTCAGGTATATATGACCGCATGGAAAGAGGGATGTAAGGGTGTTACGGTTTATCGTGACGGCTCTCGCGCTGGAGTGTTGGTTAAAAAAGACAATAAGGCAGATGATTCTTCTTCGAAGAGCTTCCCTCAAAAACGTCCACTATCGCTGGATGCAGAGGTGGTACGTTTCCGCAATGGCGACGATGAGTGGATCGCATTCGTTGGTGTGTATAACGGCAAGCCCTATGAAATCTTCACCGGTAAGATCGAGGAGGATGCAATGTATATCCCAAAACGCATAGTTGAGGGTAAGATCATCAAAATTAAAGAAGAGGGTAATGGCACCCGCTATGACTTCCAGTATAACGACAAATACGGCTACACCAATACTGTGGGTGGTATTTCAAGACTTTTCGACCAAAGTTTCTGGAACTATGCGAAACTTATTTCTGGGGTCTTGCGCAATGAAATGCCTATTGTTGACGTTGTAAATTTAGTGTCGTCTTTGCAGTTGGATAGCGAGACTATCAACACATGGAAAAATGGTATTGGCCGCGCGCTCTATAAGTTTATTCCTAACGGGACCTCAGCCAAAGGGGGGACTGTGTGTCCTGAGTGTGGGCAAGAATCTTTGATCTATCAAGAGGGGTGTCTGGTTTGTACTAGCTGTGGGCACTCGAAATGTGGAGGTTGATAAACTTTTAGTAACTTAAGAAAAACACGAAAATGAAAAAACTATTTTCAGTGGTGCTAATAGCACTTGCAGCCTTGGTTCTTAGTAGCTGCGATACATCACCTAAGGTTTTCAACTATTATTTCATCGGTTCAGAAAACTGGCAAGGAGCAGATGACGCTACCTATGACGCAGTTGCTAAGGTTCTGATAAACTCAGGCTATCTAAATTCTCAGGTAGGTTTTAATATTGAGGGCGATGATGTCAATAAAAACGATGAGTTAGCTATTGATAGTTATGAATCTAAAGTTCAGTCGATTAACGATGGGAGAGCTGATATTGAGGAAAGACTCAAGGGAATGGGTACCGATGGTAAGGAATATACGGTGTCTTTTGTGTATAGCTTAAGCCGTCAGAAAGGTACAGGCATGACAAGGCTAAAAGAGATGGTGCTCCAAATCACAGTGCCAGCCAAATAATATAAAACCTAAGCAAAAGGCGTAGAGCGTGCAAAATGAGGCAGGCTTTATGCCTTTGTTTTTAATAAAATAAACAGAAAAATGTTTTCAGGAATTGTAAAAGCCCTAGGTGTTGTGAAGGAAGTACG
>CAYJLL010000117.1:4008-5883 GCA_964370955.1 uncultured Rikenellaceae bacterium
TGATGGGAAGGGCTATTCTGTTCAGTTTCTCTACAGTCTAAATCGAGGTGAGACACAGTGGTATAGACTCAAGCAGCAGATAGTGACCATAGAGGTACCAGCGGCAAACTAAAATAATATATCATTGAAGGCACATTATCTACATCATCTTAAGAGTAGTTACTGTGCCTTCAATCTTTTTTGAATGATTAAGTAAATCAAAAAATGTTTTCAGGAATTGTAAAAGCCCTAGGTGTTGTGAAGGAAGTACGCACGCAGGGGACAAACAAAGATTTTATTATCCAAAGTGATCTTTTCGATCAACTCTCTGTTGATCAAAGTATCGCACACAATGGCGTGTGTCTTACAGTGGTGGAGCTTGCAGATGGGTGCCATCGTGTTACTGCCATCGAAGAAACACTTCTAAAGAGCAACCTCGGAGGTCTAGTGGCGGGCGATAAGGTGAACCTTGAGCTCGCAATGAAGATGGATGCTATGCTCGATGGACATATAGTTCAAGGGCATGTTGATACTACTGCAACCTGCGTTGATATTAAAGAACTTGACGGCAGTAAATATTATACCTTTGAGTATGAACCCACCAAAACAGAGTATGTGACTGTGGATAAAGGCTCAATTTGTGTTAATGGAGTCTCGCTAACGGTGGTTGAGCCCTCGCAGGGTAAGTTCTCTGTGGCTATTATCCCCTACACCGAAGAGTTTACGAATTTCCACAGCTTCCGTGTTGGAACGAAAGTGAACCTCGAGTTTGACATCCTTGGAAAATATATTCTTAAATACATAGGCGCATATCTACCACAAAATGGAAAATAGACTCTCGAAAGAAGAACTAATAAAGAATTTTCCTGTCGATGGGGCAGGAGTAGAAAATGGCAAGTTTTTCAGCTTGCCTTTTTCTGTTGAACAATCTGATGTGGTGCTCCTTAGTGTGCCGTGGGATGCCACAGTGAGCTACGGCGAGGGCACCCACCTCGGACCTCAGGCAATGATAGAGGCATCGGTGCAGGGCGAAATCTACGATGAGATCTTTGTAGATAGCTGGAAAAATGGCATAGCAACACTAGAGCCTATTGAGTTTGCTCAGCGCAATAATAAAACCACGCGTGCGCTTGCATCTCGAGTGATTGCGGATGAAGAAGCTGGAGGGGCTCTACTTTCTGAGCAAGAGAGAGACGAACTTTTGGCTAAGGTAAATGCTGACTGTGAGAGGCTTAATGCTGAGGTTTATCAGCAGAGTAAAGATCTTTTGGAGCGAGGGAAAATTGTAGGACTAGTGGGTGGTGAGCATAGTGTGCCCCTAGGGTTAATGCGCGCTTTGGCGGACAGTGTGGGCGAGTTTGGAATACTACACATAGATGCTCATGCCGACCTGAGGGATGCCTACGAGGGGTTTGAGTACTCGCACGCTTCAATAATGTTTAACGCCCTGAAAGATGAGCGCATTACAGCCCTAACACAAGTCGCCATTAGAGATCAATGTTATGCGGAGGCAAGTTTGGTTGCCAATGATGATCGCATTACACAATTTACCTCGCATGCTTTGCGCTCAGGGCAGTTTGAGGGCGAGTTATGGGCAAGTCAATGCAAAAAGATTATAGATAGCTTGCCAGAAAAAGTATATATTAGTTTTGATATTGATGGCCTAAGTCCCGAGCTATGCCCCTCTACAGGAACTCCCGTGGCAGGTGGGTTGGGCTTTGAGGAGGCTTTGTATCTTCTGAGGGTTTTGGCTCAGAGTGGTCGCACGATAGTGGGTTTTGATCTTTGTGAGGTTGCTCCAAGTGGCAGAGAAGGCGATCAGTGGGATGCAAATGTTGGCGCTCGCATCCTCTATAAACTTTGTGGCTGCGTTCTCTCGGGCAAATAATTAAAGAG
>CAYJLL010000118.1:0-5860 GCA_964370955.1 uncultured Rikenellaceae bacterium
GCCTCTGAAAGAGAGCAAAATTGCCCGTGCGGCTCGCACCTTCCGCGGGGGGAGCGTACGCCCTGCTTTAAATGCCTTTGCAATTGCCCTGTGGGGGGGCGGTGCGCCCGTCTCTTTGAATTAGCTCCCTCGAAGGCAGATTAAGCCATGGGCTGTGCGGTTAGTCAGTCTCTTTGTAGGTTTAGCCCTCGTTGCTGCTACAGCTCGTAGTGCCCGCGTCCGCGGCTATTTGCATTGATCCTCAAACAATTGCAGACGTAAGCTGATACCCCACATGAGGCAATGATAGATGGGTTGCAAGACCCTGCAGGGCGACACTCCCCCCGGGAGCCCTGCATTCTTACGAACGCAGTACACCCAGCGTCGCCCCTGAGGTGCCAGCTTGTATAAAGATAAATTATAAAAACGCTATGCGTCCACTAAAAAATATAGACTTTATCGCCACGGCGCAGAGGCTGCGAGCCTGTGGGGATAGAGCAGCGATTGCCTTTGGTGACTTTCTGGACGTTAGAGCCTTTGGTCTCACGCAGCTCGGTACAGGTCGTCTCGAAAGCCCCTGTGGTCTCGCCAGTGATTAGTAGTGAGTCGCCCACGCTTAGGTCGCCTGCTTGGAGTTCGATCTCGGCAACATTGATCTTGTTGAAAAAATTACTCACACGGCCAATATAGACTTTGGTGCGAGTGGCAGACGAACCATAGCTCGAAGTCCATTCCCCAAACTCACCTTTGCCAGTGTGCCCGAGGTAATAACCACCCCAGAACCCACGATTAAATACTTCTCTCAAACCCGTTTCTAGCTCTGCGGCTTTCTCGGGGCTGTATTGTTCTTTTGCGATGAAATCCAATGCGGTGCGATAGCTCTCGCATACACGCTTAACGTATTCCGCTCCACGAGCACGACCCTCTATTTTTAGTACACGAACCCCCGAAGAGATCATCTCCGATAGAAATTCTATGGTCGAAAGGTCTTTGGGAGATAGTATATATTGATTGTCGATCTGAAGCTCGGCTCCCGTTTCAATGTCTTTGACTTGGTATTTACGGCGGCAAATTTGGCGACAAGCGCCACGGTTTGCCGAACGCCACGCCTCGTGAAGGCTCAAATAGCATTTGCCGCTAACTGCCATACACAGAGCGCCATGGGCAAACATTTCGATGCGTACCAACTCGCCTTTAGGACCACGAATGTCACGCAGAGCGATCTGTTCGTAGATATATTTTACTTTCGCCAAATCCAGCTCACGAGCCAGCACCACAACGTCCGCCCATTGGGCATAGAAAGCCACAGCCTCTATGTTGCTGATGTTCACTTGGGTTGAAATATGTACTTCCAAGCCACGAGCACGCGCCGCCAACATTGCCGCTTGATCGGCAATAATCACAGCGGTCACCTCAGAGCGCACCGCAGCATCTAGAACCTCGTGCATGTACTCCAGATCAGAGTCATAGAGCACAGTGTTTAGAGTTAGATAGCTTTTGATGCCTGCCTCTCGGCAGCGATTGGCGATGGTTAGCATGTCGTCCATCGAGAAATTTACGCTCGAAGCCGAACGCATGTTGAGGCCCTGCACTCCGAAGTACACAGAGTCGGCCCCTGAGTCTATGGCAGCACTCAGAGACTCCCATGATCCCACGGGAGCCATTATTTCAACACCTTGAGTCATTGTGTTTGCTTGATTAAATTTCTATTTTTTGAACTCTAGCATCGTGGCGTCCGCCCTCGTACTGCGAGCCAAGGAATTGATCCACAATCGCCGCTGCGGTTGCCTCGTCAATAAATCTTCCTGGCATAGAGCATACATTGGCATTGTTGTGTGCTCGAGCTAGTGATGCAATCTCAGGAAGCCAACATAGCGCAGCGCGTATTCCTTTGTGGCGGTTCAGAGCCATCGAGATGCCGTTTGCAGACCCACAGAAAGCGAAACCAAGCTCCGCCTCGCCCTCTTCGATGTTTTGAGCAAGAGCGTGTGCCATGTCTGGATAGTCCACAGCCGAGGTGTCGTGGCATCCAAGGTCTACTACTGCATGGCCAAGGCTTAGAAGATAGCCTGCCACAAATTCTTTTAGGGCGTAACCGCCATGATCAGATGCAAGTGCAATTTTCATATCGTACTAATATATATGGTGTATGGTTTAATGATCTTATTTCGGCTACAAAGGTAGTACTTTAAGTCTCGAAAAACTGAAAATTTAGCCTATAACGAGAAAAAAACTTATTTTATTGAAAAAAAATTGGATTTTCTCAAACACTTCAATTACCTTTGTAGTCTATACCTATATGTAGGTAATGGAGAAAAACGTCCCCCGCCCCCTTTTTAGTCCTTTTTGATGATAATAATCATTTTAAGAAATTAATAAAATACATAAACTACAATGAACCTAAGCCACATTGAACACATCGGCATCGCCGTAAAAAGTCTTGAAGTATCAATCCCACTTTGGGAGAAAATCCTAGGAACTCCTTGCTATAGCATCGAGGAGGTTAAGGAGCAAAAAGTTCGCACAGCTTTCTTTAAAGTTGGAGATTCTAAAATCGAACTTCTTGAGGGTACTGCCGAGGATAGCCCAATTACTAAGTATATTGAGAAAAAAGGCGAAGGTGTTCAGCATATCGCTTTTGCGGTTAATGGTCTTCAGGCTAACCTAGACGAAGCGGCATCTAACGGCATCCAACTAATCGATGCCTCTCCACGTAAAGGTGCAGAAGGACTTAACATTGCGTTCCTTCACCCAAAATCAACTGGAGGTGTACTTACCGAACTTTGCGAAGAGTAATCTATTAGCTCAAACAATCACGAAGAATTAACTTACCTATTATATAAATAATAAGATGTCAGAGAATCAAAATAAAATCAAGAACCTGATCTCCCTAAGAGAAAAGGCTCGTTTGGGAGGTGGTGAAAAGCGCATTGAATCGCAGCACGCCAAAGGAAAACTAACCGCACGTGAGCGTATCGATATGCTGCTGGACGAAGGATCGTTCGAGGAGTTCGATATGTTTGTTACGCACCGTTGTACAAACTTCGGCTTGGAGAAAGAAAGTTACTATGGTGATGGCGTAGTGACTGGTTATGGTACTATCGGCGGACGTATCGTATATCTATTTGCACAGGATTTCACTGTCTTTGGTGGTTCGCTCTCGGAGACTATGTCACAGAAGATCTGTAAAGTGATGGATATGGCAATGAAAGTGGGTGCGCCTTGTATTGGTATCAACGACTCGGGTGGAGCTCGTATCCAAGAGGCGGTGAACGCTCTTTCGGGATATACTGAAATCTTCAAGCGTAACATCCTTTCTTCGGGTGTGATTCCTCAGATTTCTATCATCGCTGGCCCTTGTGCTGGTGGTGCGGTGTATTCGCCTGCTCTGACTGACTTTATTTTGATGAACAATAACATCAGCTATATGTTTATCACAGGTCCTAAGGTTGTGAAAACTGTAACAGGTGAGAATGTAACCCAAGAGCAGCTTGGTGGTGCTTCGGTTCACGCTAGCAAGTCGGGTGTTGCACACTTCGTGTCTGAGACCGAAGAGGAAGGCTTCGATACTATCCGTCGCCTGATTAGCTACATCCCTCAAAACAACCTAGAGGATGTGCCTTTGCAGCCATGTACTGACGATATCAACCGTTTGGAGGAGAGCCTAAATGAGATTATTCCTGACAATCCAAACAAACCTTACGACGTTCTTGAGGTGATTGAGGCTATCGTTGATAAGGGCGAGTTCCTTGAGAGCCAAAAAGCATTTGCGCCTAATATTGTGACTGGTTTTGCTCGTTTCAACGGACAATCAGTGGGTATTGTGGCTAACCAGCCTAAATTCCTAGCGGGTGTACTAGATATTAACTCATCGCGTAAGGCAGCTCGTTTTGTTCGTTTCTGCGACGCTTTCAATATTCCTATTTTGACCCTTGTTGACGTTCCAGGTTTCCTTCCAGGTACAGCGCAAGAATATGGCGGAATTATTACTCACGGTGCAAAACTAATGTTCGCCTATGGCGAGGCAACAGTGCCTAAGATCACAGTTATCCTTCGTAAGAGCTACGGTGGAGCTTACTGTGTGATGGCATCTAAACACCTACGTGGTGACATTAACTACAGCTGGCCTATGGGCGAGATTGCGGTTATGGGTGCTGATGGTGCGGTTGAGGTATTGATGGCTAAAGAGCTTAAGAATGCTGAAAACCCAGCTGAGGTTAAAGCTAAAATGGTGGCAGAATATAGCGAGAAATTTGCAAACCCTTATCAGGCAGCAAAATATGGCTATATCGACGATGTGATCGAGCCTCGTAACACTCGTTTCCGTGTGATTCGTGCTCTACAATCTTTGGCAACAAAGAAAGAGTCACTGCCAGCTAAGAAGCACTCAAATATTCCACTATAAGCCAAATTTTAGTGTTAAACAGAATGAAAAAGAATATAATACTTACACTTTTCTGCCTTCTGGCCTCGCTTTCGGTGAGTGCCCAGTCGGTTGGAGATGTGAAGATAAACGAAATTTTGGTTAAGAACCAAAATGGATATACCGACGATCACTCTGCCCACACAGGCTGGATAGAGCTATACAACTCGGGCTTCGCTACAGCTAATGTGGCAGGTTTGAAGTTGCGTATGATCCAAGGTACAGACACTACAACCTACACTATCCCTAAAAGCGATGCACGTACATCTATCGCTCCTCAAGGATATGTAATCTTCTTTGCTAGCGGCCACTCGGATCGTGGAACTTTCCACACCAACTTCTTGATGGACTCACCGGGAGTGCCTGATGTCACTCTCGAACTGCTAAATCAGGGAGACGATGTGATTGATTTTATCAAGTTCAATCAAACCCAACAGAAGCCCGATGTGTCTTTTGGACGTATCTCTAATGTGGACGACGAAACTGTATTTGAATATAGCGAGCTTCCCTCGACAACGCCTCTTCAAAGCAATGAGGTGAGAGTCAAGGTTCCTAAAAATGAGATCTTCCGCCGTGAAGACCCAACAGGAACTTCGATGGCTGCCGTTGCTATGTCTGTGGTATTTGCTGCGCTGTTGGCTCTGTTCTCGGTGTTTGCTTTTATTGGCTATATGAACAAACGCAATGTGATTCGCAAGCGTGCTCGTTCTATCGCCTCTTACTCTAAAGTGCGCCAGAAGAAAGCTCAAGCCCTTAGTGCTGAGGCTCCTAAGAAAATCAAATCTGGACAGCCCTCAGGAGAAGAATTGGCAGCTATCTCGGTGGCTATCCATATGTATTTCCAAGAGCTACATGATATTGAGTCTGAAATCGTAACTATCAACCAAGTTCAGAGAGTTTACTCTCCTTGGAGTTCGAAAATCCACACTCTAACTAAAAACCCTAGAGGATAATAAAATCTTGAGCCCCGTGAGGGTGCCTAAAGGTATTAACACATTAAAATAAAATATAATTCAATGAAAGAGTTTAAGATATTAATTCACGGTAACCCCTACAACGTGACTGTTGCTGAAAGTGGCGACAACAAAGCTGAAGTGTCTGTCAATGGAACTGACTACACTGTCGAGATCGAGGGCCTCAAAAGCAAACCAGCTCCACGCCGCGCTCCAGTAGCATCACGTGTGGCAGCTCCAACAACAGCTCCTGTGGTTGCATCATCAGTTGCAGCTCCAGCTTCAGGTTCGGGAACATCGGTGAAATCACCACTACCGGGCACTATCCTTGAGGTGTCGGTTCGCGAGGGCGACACTGTAAAAGTTGGTCAGCGCCTACTACTACTAGAGGCGATGAAAATGGAGAACAACATCGATGCCGAAGTGGCAGGAGTAGTTTCTTCTATTAAAGTGCGTCAAGGCGATGCAGTTCTAGAGGGACAGGTGCTTATCACAATAGGCTAAG
>CAYJLL010000119.1:0-5750 GCA_964370955.1 uncultured Rikenellaceae bacterium
TGTTAAGATCGAAAATATTGGTACTTAGATGAGTTATACCGTGAGCTCCTCCCATAAAAAGATAGCCTGAAGAGGAAATAACGAGAATATTACGGTCGAAGTAATCAACACTATACACAAGCCCGTCTCCCAGTCCGAAGCCGAAGGATTTGTATTCCTCTATCTCACTGACCATATCTGAGTACATGCCTGTACTATGGTTTACCGCATTTGAATATTCTCTGTAGAGAGAATCATTAATGCTCTCTATCCCCGAGGCTGAGCCATGCACTGAGAATTGTTCGAATTCAAAATCTAGATCCACACCCATAGCTTGACCATCGCTGTCGGTGTAGCTGAATTTATTTTTGTGTTCGAATTTTGAGATCACATAGCCCGCGAAACCATCGCTAGAGGGTCGAAATTTTGCAGCGTAAGTTTTACCTTTTTCGCTCCACTGTCCGCTAAATTTTTTTGCATGTAGCTCAAAATACCCCACTGTGTCGAACTGTCCACTTTCTTTTTGGTGTAATTCATAGAATTTTAGCTCTTTGCCAACGAGCTTTCCTCTCAATTCGTTGCGCACCAAAGATTTGTCTCCTTTGTATAGGAAGCCCGAAATTGAGTCTCCCGTAAGCTCAAGGTTTAGCGTCGCCGAACTGTGTTTGTCGATCTCACCAACGAGAATGCTTGCCTGAAGAGTTTGGCTCTTTTTTAGTTGAAGTGTTGATTGAGAGAAAGCTTGCCCGCACACGAGTGCTAGGGTAAGGATAAAGAATTTTTGTGTCATAGATAGTGGGAATTAATGAGGTCTTTAGGAGTCTAGAAAAGAGAGCCGCCTTACTTGATGTGAGTCATCTCGTAGGCCTTGAATTCTGCGAGAGAGTCTCTGGTAATCTCTCTAAATGTCTTGAAATGGGTGGTTTGCTCGTGAGCGTCAAGGTGAGCTTTGCTCTGCCAGTTCTCGTAGAATACGAACATATTTTCGTTGTCGTTGTCCTGATGAAGGTCATAGTTGATACAGCCATCTTCCAGTCGGGTTGCATCTACTAGTTTCATTAGTTCTTCTTTAACAAATTCTGTTTTGTCGGCTTTTGCCACAATTTTGGCAACGATAGTAAGTTTTGACATGATTTTCTTTTCTGTGTTTTATGTATTATTAGATTGTCTATTGTTTCTGAAATTGACACTACAAATTTAGTGTATTCTTTTGGATTTACAATCTTTTTCACCCAAATGCAGTTTTTTATCTCCTAAGCCTTAATTTATTACTCTGTTATAGTAGTGTGAGCCTGCGGATTGTGATTATCTGGATAATAATCATTACTTTTGTCAAGTTAGTATCTTTACTATGAATGCGAATTCTAAATTGATAACCAACAACGAAATATAATACAACTAAAACAACTTAATTTATCTACGATGAAAAGATTTTTTTTATCACTCCTTGCCTTTGCCACTCTTAGTGGGGCTGTGGCGCAGGATGTGAAGATTCAAAATGTTGAAGATCCAGTGGAATGGGTCAATACTCTGATGGGGACAGACTCAAAGTTTGCTCTTTCCAATGGTAATACCTATCCTGCAGTTGCTGTGCCTTGGGGGATGAATTTCTGGACTCCACAGACGGCTCCTATGGGCGATGGGTGGACCTATGCTCATGATGCCGATTTTATTCGAGGTATTAAACAGACCCACCAACCCAGCCCTTGGATTAATGACTACGGCCAGTTTGCTTTCCTGCCAACCACAGGCGCAAGAGTTTTCTCGGAGGATGATCGAAAGAGTTGGTTCTCGCACAAAGCTGAGACAGCAAAGCCTTATCTTTATAGT
The DNA here is from genome assembly GCA_964370955.1 of uncultured Rikenellaceae bacterium. GTDB lineage: Bacteria > Bacteroidota > Bacteroidia > Bacteroidales > Rikenellaceae > Mucinivorans. The sequence goes on from CAYJLL010000119.1 coordinate 1,810, forward strand.
GTGTATTTGGCAGACCATGATGTTACAGTGTCATTGACCCCAACCACTCGCGCTGCCAATGTGGAAATTATTTACCCACAGAGCGATTCGAGTAACTTGGTGATCGATGCCTATGACAAGGCGTCGTATGTTAAGGTCATCAAAGAGGAAAATAAAATCGTTGGCTACACAACTCGCAATAGCGGCGGGGTGCCCGAGAATTTCAAAAATTGGTTTGTCATCGAACTTGATAAGGACATTGAGAGTGTAGAGATTTGGGACAATGGCAAAAAAATCGAAGGAATCACCGAAATTACCAGTAAGCACGCTGGAGCGGTGGTGAGTTTCAAGACTAAAAAGGGCGAGAAAGTGGCTATGAAAGTTGCCTCATCGTTCATATCACTAGAACAAGCGCAACTTAATCTTGATCGCGAGGTAGGGCGTGACAACTTTGCTCAAACTATGGGCAAAGCCAAGGAGCGTTGGAATAAGGAGCTCTCACGCATCGAAATCACCGATGGTCAGTATCAGGATATCAAAACTTTCTATTCGTGCTTGTATCGTGTGTTGCTGTTTCCTCGTAAGTTCTATGAGTTTGACAAAAACAATAAGATTATGCACTATAGCCCCTACAATGGTGAGGTGCTGCCGGGTTATATGTTCACCGACAATGGTTTTTGGGATACTTTCCGCGCGGTGTTCCCCTTCTTTACGCTCGCTTATCCCGAGTTGACCTCTCACATTATGGAGGGCTTGGTGAATACCTACAAAGAGAGTGGTTGGTTGCCTGAGTGGGCAAGCCCTGGTCACAGAGACTGTATGATAGGCTCAAATTCTGCTTCTATAGTTGCCGATGCCTATTTGAAAGGCGTTCGTGGGTTTGATATTGAGACTCTATATGAGGCTTTGATTAAAAATAGCGAAAACGAAGGGCCGTTAAATTCCGTAGCTCGTCGAGGAGCACACTACTACAACAAACTAGGCTATGTGCCCTATGATGTGAACATACACGAAAATGCAGCTCGTACGTTGGAGTATGCCTATGCTGACTTTTCGATTATGCGCCTAGCACAAGAACTTGGAAAGTCTCAAAGCGATATTGACAAGTTCCACAAGCGTGCCTATAACTATCGCAATTTGTTCGATCCCGAGCATAAACTAATGCGAGGCAAAAATGAAGATGGCACTTTCCAATCGCCATTCAACCCTCTCAAATGGGGTGATGCTTTCACTGAGGGCAACTCATGGCACTACACATGGTCTGTGTTCCAAGACGTAGATGGTTTGATTGATTTGATGGGGGGTCGCAAAGAGTTTGTCAATATGCTTGATAGTGTGTTTACAGTTCCGCCAACCTATGATAATTCATATTATGGATTCACCATCCATGAAATCACAGAGATGGTTATTGCCAACTTTGGCAACTATGCTCATGGTAACCAACCAATTCAGCATCTTATCTACCTGTATGCTTATGCTGGGCAGCCTTGGAAAGGCCAACAGCGTGCACGTGAGATTATGACAAAACTGTATTCTCCAAATCCCGATGGTTATTGTGGAGATGAGGATAATGGTCAAACCTCGGCCTGGTATGTGTTTAGCTCTATGGGCTTCTATCCTGCAGCTCCAACCACAGGGGAGTATATCATTGGTAGCCCTATGTTTGGTTCAGTTAAACTTGAACTGGAGAATGGTAAATCATTCACTGTGACTGCTAAAAATAACTCGCTAGAGAATATCTACATCCAAAGCGCAACGCTAAATGGTAAAGCCCTAGATCGTGCTTACCTATCGCACGAGGAAGTTGCTAAGGGAGGTGAATTGGTGTTTGTGATGGGCGATAAACCAAACAAAAAATGGGCTGCATCAGAAGAGTCAGCTCCATATTCTCTTTCGAACTTTATGCCACTAAAGTAATGAGGTAGGATCATAGATAAAATTGTTATCTTCATGGGTTCTCGGATTTAGTTCTGAGAACCCATGTTTTTTTGTGATACTCTTTGTTGTCGTATGAATCTTTTTGCTATCTTTGTTGAAATTTATTAAAATTCTAACCAAAAACTATACTATGAAAAAACAATTACTATCCCTCTCTCTTGCACTTCTAGGGGGACTGGCTTCTTGTTCAAGCCCTCAAACCGAGCCTGTGGTTATTATCCCTCAGCCTCATTCAATCACCACAACCGATGGTGCATTTGTGATCGATGGATCGACCGAAATAGGCTTTAGCGATCCTTCGCTAGAGGCGGCGGCTAATTATCTGTCGGGTATTCTTAACCGCAACACTTCTTTGGGGATTAAAACTGTGAGTGGGGCTGGTGATATCTCTCTCGAACTCGACACAACCATGGAACCTAATGGCTACACGCTAGTGGCAGATGGTTCGTCTGTGAAGATCAAAGGCGCAGATTATAACGGCGTGATTAACGGTATTTCTTCGCTTCGTCAATTGCTACCATGGCAGATTGATTCTAAGGAAGAGGCAAAAAATATTAAAACTTGGGCTATTCCAACTCTAACCATCAACGATGCTCCCAAGTATCAGTGGCGTGGTCTGATGCTCGATGTATCTCGTCACTTCTACTCGAAAGAGGAGATTAAAGAGTTATTGGATTTGATGGCTCTCTACAAACTTAATAAATTCCACTGGCACCTCACTGACGACCAAGGATGGCGTGTGGAGATCAAGAAATATCCACTTCTTACAGAGAATGGCGCATGGCGTGAATTTAATAACCACGATAAGGGTTGTATTGAGAATGCTAAAAATGAGCACAATCCTGATCTAAACCTACCAGAGGACAAATTGCGTGAGGTAGATGGTAAAACACTCTACGGGGGCTTCTACACTCAGGACGATATTCGCGAGATTGTTGCCTATGGCCTAGAGCGCGGTATCGATATCATGCCTGAGATTGATATGCCAGGTCACTGTTTGGTAGCAATGGAGAATTATGATGATGTGTCGTGTTTCAATGAAACAGGTTGGGGTGCGATGTTCTCTTCGCCTGTGTGTCCTGGTAAAGAGAGCGCGCTGGAGTTCTGTAAGAATATCTATGCAGAAATTTTTGAACTATTCCCTTATGAGTACGTGCACCTAGGAGCTGACGAGGTGGAGAAAACCAACTGGGAGCGTTGCCCTGATTGTCAGGCTCGTATCAAAGAGCATGGTCTTAAAGATGAGCACGAATTGCAGTCATGGTTTGTTAAGTATATGGAGAAGTTCTTTAACGAGAATGGTAAAAAACTAGTTGGATGGGATGAGATTCTAGAGGGTGGTTTGTCGGAGACTGCAACCATCACATGGTGGAGAAACTGGGTGCCAAACTCAGTGCCAGACGCAACTGCCCAAGGCAATGAGGCTATCCTCTCGCCAAACGTATGGTTCTATTTCGATTATGCGCAAGACAATAATACTCTTCAGAAACTCTACGAAGTAGAACTGCTAAAAGATCTACCCTCTGAGCAACAAAAACTCATCAAGGGTGTGCAAGGAAATGTGTGGTGTGAGTGGATCCCATCACGTGAGCGCATGCACTACATGGTTTTCCCACGTGCGCTAGGTGTGGCGGAACAAGGCTGGGGGGCGCCTCGTAATTGGGACGACTTCAAAGCTCGTGTTTTTGCTCAAAACCCACGTCTGGACGCTTTGGATGTGACCTATTGGACTCCTGAGCTTAATAATATGAAGCAGACAGTAGTGTTCTCAGATACCTGTAAAGTGGAGTTTGTAACTGAGCATCAAGGTGCCAATATTCGCTATACGACCGATGGTTCTGAGCCGACAATCAACTCAACTCTCTATAGTGGGCCTTTTGTAATTGATAGCTCAACTGATATTAAAGTTGCTATTTTCCATAAGCGCGGTCGCCGTGGAACTCTTTTCAATGTTAGCTACATCAAGCAGGCACCTTTCGCAGCTCAAACCCCTGCCAATGTCAAGGATGGTTTGAAAGCCGCTT
>CAYJLL010000120.1:0-5744 GCA_964370955.1 uncultured Rikenellaceae bacterium
TTTAAATCTAGATTTTAAAGTACTAGTTTATGATATTCCCTCTGTAATCAAGATGTACCTCCGTGTCGCCTTTGATGGCTATTGCCTTGCCATCTTTAAATTCTCCAATTTTATCATAGATAGGTTTAACAAGTAATTCACCCGTGTAATTTATTATCCCCACTTTGCCATTTCTAATGACATTTGCGCACACTGTAATGTTGGCATAGCCATCTTTGCCCCTATATACTCTTCGATTCTTCCGTTTTTTGCCCTTGCTTTGCTTATCCCAAATTTGAAATCCACTAATCTCATCGTATACTGGTTCAGCTATTATCCTTCCGTCCACATAAAGTAATCCAACTTTACCATTTTTTTTGATGATAGCTCTACCTCCGCTGAATCCACCAATTTCATCATATATTGGTTCAGCTATTATCCTTCCGTCTATATAAAGTATTCCAACTTTACCATCTTTTTTGATAATTGCTCTACCACCGCTGAATCCACCAATCTCATCATATATAGGTTCAGCTATTATCCTTCCGTCCACATAAACTATTCCAACTTTACCATTTTTCTTGATAATTGCTCTACCTCCGCTAAATTTTCCAATCTCATCATACATTGGTTCAGCAATTATTCTACCGTCGAGATACAGAATTCCTACTTTACCTTCTTTTTTAATGATTGCTCTACCTCCATCAAATCTGCCGATCTCATCATATATTGGCTCAGCAATGACATTCCCGTTGATGTAGATAAGCCCGAATTTGTTATCTTTTTTAACTCTGATAATACCATTTTTGAATTCACCAATTTCATCATAGATGGGCTCTGCAATCACATTCCCGTTGATGTAGATAAGGCCTTTTTTACCGTTAATATCAACAATAGTGACTCCAGAGGATGAGAGCGCTGAGCTGTTTTGTGCCCAGCAGGAAAATGAACCCGCACAAAGTGTAAGGGCTAGAATAAGTGTTTTGTTTAATTTCATAGCAGTAATAGGTTTTTAAGTTTGTGTTTATGACTATTGTTTTATAGCTATTATTGTGCCAAAAGTATTAAATGTCTGATTGTTAATGCTTTGTGTTTTTACTTATTCTGATAACTGTCAAATTATTAGACAGAGGATGTCTAATAATTTGACAATGGATTCTAGATATTGTGTCTTATTGAGCGCCAATGAGTCATTGCTAAATCTGTCATTGGGTGCAATGTACGCCTTAGAATAAACTTTCTAACTCATCAAGCTCTTTGGAAATATCGCCATGAAGGCGAGTTTGCTTCAATAGCAGATCCTCAAATTCTCTCTCAGGATAAATAACTCCTGCGCCCAATTGCGGATTGTCGACCAAATACTGCGCTCCGTAATTGTGGAGTGAGAAAGTCGCATCTATGTATTTTAGTTCGGTAGGGTCGTCTAAAATGAAATTTAGGCTGCCTTTACTTGCCAAAACCTCGTTATCAGAAAAATCATCTCCAAATTCGTCCTCTGCTCCCATGTTGGCTAGCAATACGCCTGAATCCACCAAAGCTCGAGCATCAATAGTGCGTCCGATTGAACCGACCAGTCCAGTTGCACTCACTAGCGCATAGCTCGAGAGTGCCGCCTTGAGAACTTCCTCTGTGTTACGATAGTCAACTACCTGCGCAACTTTCTCGCTCACCCAACTTGGAATACTTTCAGGGTCGCTCACAACTATGACCTCCACCCCTCGAAGCAATGCCTCGCGTATAATCCCCACGCCGACCTTGCCCGACCCCATGACCACGAGTCTGCGCCCTGCCCATTGCTTATATCCAAGGTGTTCCATCGCACGGAAATAGCTCTCACCCGTACCTATGCAGGTCTCTATCATTTTGATGCGCCCTGCATCCGCAAGATATACCTTTTCGCCTCTTTCCATATATAGCTCCGTACCCGAGCGTGTTAGTTCCACACGGCCTAAAAGCGCTTTGTGGTCAATGAATTGGGCTGCACAGTCCATAATGATGTCAAACTCCATTTGTGGCTCATTTGCGCATACAACATTTATTTGAGCCTCACGCAAAAGCTCTATTGTGCGAGGATCGAAATTGCTCATTGATCCATATCCTACTGTGAGTTGCGCTCCGCTGTGGATTAGGTTCATAAACTTATAGATAGTGTTACGGCAGATTGGAGTGGCATCCAAAATTCGCAAACCCTCCAAAGGGCGACTTATAGTCCATAGCTCCCTCTGGGCAATCATAGTGGGGTAGTGCTTGGTGGAGTAGTTGTCGGTGAAATATTTCTCTAGTAGTTCGTATTGTTTCATTGATTTATTTATATGCTTTCTTAAAATTGTTATTATTATTTTACCAGCCCCTTCGCTTGCGCACTCTGATCGCTGGCGTGTCTTTCTTTGTGGCAATGCTCTCAAGTTCGCTCCATTGTTGATCTATCCATGGAATCTCAGGGCGAAGTATCTTAAGTATTGCCATTGCCCATGCAATAACCGCGATCTTGGTTCCTTCTTGACAAAGCCAATTGGCAGTGGCGTTCGCAATAGATTCTTTGTGTTTTAGGCTTAACTTTTCGCGTTGTAATAGATGGACCATTATCTTGGCAAAATGGCGATGGGCACTACCATTGTTGCAAGAAGGATAGAGTTCGATAAAACGCTTAGTGTAGGGTTTGAAATACTCGTGGTGATTGAAATAAATATACTCTAGGGCGTATGCTCCACGAAACACCACTTTGGCTCGATCAATTGTTGTTTGAGGGGCTTTTGTAGTGAAGTTATTGTTTGCAACACAAAGCAGACTCTCCATGGCATTAGTCTCAATGATGATCTGCGAAACCTGAACTGCGAAATCGCTATAAATGCGCCTGCTGAGCAGTTCTATGAGTTCTTCAGTGTTCATGTTGTTGTTGGGTGTAGTCTGGTTTTGTGTACTACAAAGTTATAAATAAACATCCATTAATTCTAGGATTTTTCAAAAAAATACTATCTTTGTTATCAAAATAAACCAAATCTAATTTTTATGAAAAAAAACCTATCTCTGCTAACGCTAGCTCTGCTGGCGAGCACTTCTTCCTTTGCACAAAATGCCAATGATGTGATTATTCCACGCCCCAGCAAAGTAATGGTTACGGGCGGCGAATTGAACCTACCTGGGAACCTAGAAATGGATATTGAGGGTTCTAAAACATTTAGAAACTATCTCACAAGCGAACTTTCTACAAAATTTGGTATTAATAATGTCAAGAATGTAGCGGTGGATTTTGATGTGGAAATTGACCCCACTGACAATATTCCATCTGAGGGGTATGAACTTGAAATTGAGGATGATAAAATCTCCATCAGCGCATCAACCGAAACAGGCGCTTTCTATGGTTTCCAGTCGTTGGTTCAATTGCTCAATGCAGGAAAAACATCCAATGGCTACCCCCTTACCTGTCAAGCTATTGAAGATGCTCCTCGTTTCCCATGGCGCTCGTATATGATCGATGAGTCACGCTATTTCTATGGTGAGGCGGAGCTAAAAAAACTTATCGACGAACTGGCAGCCTTGAAAATCAATGTGCTTCACTGGCACCTCACAGACGATGCAGGGTGGAGAATTGAGATCAAAAAATATCCACTTTTGACTCAAATTGGTTCTTATCGTAAGGATTCGGAAATTGAAACTTGGGGTAGCGGTAAAACCTCGGGCGAGCCTCACGGTGGTTACTACACCCAAAAGCAGATCAAAGAGATCATGCGTTACGCTGCAGAGCGTCAAGTGAAATTGGTTCCTGAGATTGAAATGCCAGGTCACTCTTCGGCAGCTGTTGCAGCCTATCCATGGCTTAGCACCAAGAACGAAGCGATCGAAGTGCCTGTGAAATTTGGCAAACACTACTACACCTTTGATGTGATTGACCCTCGAGTACAAAAATTCTTGAAGGATGTAGTAGAAGAGGTGTACGAGCTATTTGACACAGACGTAATTCATATTGGTGGCGACGAGGTGCGTTTCGACCATTGGGAGCAAGATGCAGATATGATTGCCTACAAAAAAGCAAAAGGATACAACTCGTTTATGGATATTCAGATTGAGTTCTCCAATGACATGTCTCGATTTATCGAAAGTCTGGGTGGTCGCATGATGGGCTGGAATGAAATCCTAGGAACCAACTTGCATGAGGGTGAGATTCGCTTTGCGGATGCCTCGACTAAGATTGCGCCTAATGTGATTGTTCACTTCTGGAAAGGTGATATTGAAGGTATTTCAAAAGCTGCAAAAGATGGCTATGATATTGTGAATTCGTATCACACTTACACCTACCTAGATTATTCTTACACTCAAATTCCTTTGAAATTGTCTTATAGTTTTGATCCCATACCTGAGGGGCTAGCTCCGCAGTATCACGACAAAATCATCGGTTTTGGAACTCAGATGTGGAGAGAGTGGGCGCCAACTGTCGAGCGTGTTCAAGAGCAATCTTTCCCACGAGTTGCAGCCTACTCTGAGGTGGGTTGGAGCCAGAAAGAGAATAAAGACTATGAGAGCTTCCTTGAGCGTTTAGCTCCAGTGGTAGAGGGATGGAAGAGCCGTGGAATCAGCGTTAATGAATACTAGTTCTTTTAAAGAAGAGGATATAACTAGATGATAAAAACCCCAAGTAAGTTTGCTCAGCAAACTTACTTGGGGTTTTTTAGTTAGAGTATTTAATCAAAATTAATTTTGATTGTCAACGCGTTTTGCATCCCTATCCAATCGCTTACGCTTATCGCGGCGTGCTTTGCGCAAGCGGAAGAAAAGATAAGATCCGTAGATGAGGATGTAAATTGTCATGTTGATCTTAGCACGAGTGCCACGATTTGGCTTGACATCCTCAAGTGAGAAAGGTTTCTTACGCTCTTTGGAATCCTGGACTTTTTGCTGGCTCTGTTTGTTCTGACTCTCAACTTTTGTATTAGTCTGAGCGCTTGCTTGCTCATTATTCCCTGAAATAGCAATAGAGGCAACAAGTTCGGTTTGTTGCGCTTTAAGTGCAGCGATTTCTTGGGTGGCATTGTAGTTCATTAGGTTTCCAATTTGAATACCCATTGAGTGGATAAACAGCATGGCATAAAGGGCGTATGACCATCTCTGTACGCTTTTCCATTTGCGTTGCCCCATCGATCTGCGAACAGACCCTAGTGAGGTTATCCATAGAACCAAAAACAGGGCTGTCATCACCACTCCTAAAACAAACACTGAGTGTTCGATGGTTGCTCCCGCAACGCTCACCACGCGAGGATTGGAGATAGATTCTTCGTAGTTCATTAAAAAACTCCACGAGCGAGGGAAGGTGAAAAATAATCGTTTGGCGATGTGTGCAAAAAACGGAAAACCCACAAGTATGGAGAGCTCGGTTCTAATTGTCATCAAGCGCCCAATGTAGCGATTCTTAGGGCTGAATGCCCCCATAAACATGATAATCACCAACATTGGGTGAAGGAAATAGGCAGCATTGGAAATCTCGCTAGCAATTGTTCCTAGAACTGGGATTGAACTGATGCTGGGGAGCGAAATACCAAAGAAACGCCCCATGACAGGAATTGCAAAACCCAGACACAGCGTACCCACAATCCAGTAGTAGACTTTAGCGTGTCGTTTGATAGATTTAGAAAGTGCTATTGAGAGCACTGTGAGTGCTAGTAGCGAGAATAAAAAAGGTGTGATAGAGATAATCATCTCCATTAGATCAAGAGCAGTTCTGAACATTGTTTTAAAAGTTGTTTCTTGTTGACTTGATGCAAAGATACAAA
>CAYJLL010000121.1:0-5678 GCA_964370955.1 uncultured Rikenellaceae bacterium
CTCGCTTCCCGTTGTCCTCTCTCACTATCCTCACATTTCGCTTCTTGCCTGAGGGATCAATATCGCCAGTGGAGGCAATCACATCGAAGAGCGACACTCTGTCAGACTCAAATTCAATGACCCCGGGGCTACTCACATCACCCAAGACCACCACCTTGAAATTCTTCAAGCGTACCGTCACTACTAGCTCTGTTATATATCCTCCGTCGATAATAAGATTCTCTATCTTGCCTGCCACCTCACGGTGGGTTAGTCCCTCCACATTAATCTTACCCAGGATTGGGAAGAATATTTCGCCCGAGGAATTAACAAGGAAAGTGTTTTCGGTGCGATTCGCAGATATTTCGTTGCTTCCGCCATAGGCACTCTGCATGAATGGCGCAACCAAATCTGGCTTCTCGCAGGTGATATTTATGCTCAAAAGGTCGTCTTTTTGAACCTTGAGATCATAGCTGTGTTCAACGGCAAATGGCTGGTCGAATTGTGCACCATTAAGGTAGGTCAGCTTCTTTACTGAGGTGCACGAAGTGATTGTTAGGAGTGCTGTAAAAAGTGCTAAAATAAAAGTTAATCTCTTCATAAGTCTTGTGATTTAAATGTTTTATGCTGTTAAAGCTTAATTGCGTTATTTGTTGAATCTACGACCCATTTCACATCGTAGATCACAGAGCAGGGGGTGGTGATCGCTCCAAGGTCAATAGATTTAAATGCTTCGTGTGCTACACACACCACCACGGCATCATAGCGTTGATCGGGGAGGAGAGCATTCATAATCTCAAGATTATACTCCGCCTTGACATCATGTATGGATGCCCATGGGTCGTAGATAGCCACTTGAGCTCCATAGTCTTCGAGCGCAGTAATCACATCGACAACCTTTGAGTTGCGGACATCGGGGCAGTTTTCCTTGAAAGTTACACCGAGTACCAACACCTTCGAATCGAGGATCTGTATTCCCTTTTTTATCATTGCTCTGACCACTTGGTTTGCAACATACTCACCCATGCCATCGTTCATGCGTCTGCCTGCAAGGATAATTTCGGGGTTGTAACCACACTCCTGTGCCTTTTGAGCGAGGTAGTAGGGATCTACTCCTATGCAATGTCCACCCACAAGTCCGGGACGGAACTGCAGGAAGTTCCATTTTGTCGATGCTGCTGCCAGCACTGCCTGAGTGTCAATGTCCAGCAGGTTAAATATTTTCGCTAGTTCATTGACGAATGCAATATTAATGTCACGCTGTGAATTTTCGATGACCTTCGCAGCCTCGGCGACCTTTATGGTTGGAGCCAAGTGAGTGCCAGCCTCAATCACAGACCTATAAATCTCATCCACGACTATTCCTATCTCGGGGGTCGAACCAGAAGTTACTTTTGTTATCTTCTCCACGGTGTGCACTTTATCCCCGGGATTTATGCGCTCAGGTGAGTAGCCTGCATAGAAATCCTCGTTGAATTTTAGTTTCGAGATTTGTTCAATCACTGGGATGCAGTCCTCTTCGGTGGCACCGGGATAGACCGTAGACTCATAAATCACTATGTCGCCTTTAGCAATAAGAGCACCTATCGTGGCGCTCGCTTTGAGAATAGGCGTTAGATCTGGGGTGTTATTCTTGTTCACAGGGGTTGGAACCGTGACGATATAAACGTTGCAGTCACGTATCTGCTCGGGGTCTGTTGTGCAGACAAAGCCATTCTCGAGAGCACTGACGAGCAGTGAATCCTCGACCTCTAGCGTTGTATCACTTCCGTTCATTAACTCCTCGACTCTCTTTTTGTTAATATCAAATCCTATGGTAGGATACTTCGTTGAAAGTAGTCTTGCAAGTGGTAATCCAACATATCCAAGGCCAATTACAGCTATTTTATGATTATTCATCGTTGTTTATTATTTTAAATTATTCCAATACCATTCAATCGCAGCCTCTAGCCCATTAGCCATGGAAAATTGTGGTGAATAGCCTAGCAAACGTTTTGCTTTGTCGATAGAAGCCAATGAGTGGGGTATGTCACCTAGACGCTCGGGGCCATGGAGTATCTCAACCTTAGAGATGCCATCATCATAGTGTGAAAGCAACTCTTTTAGTTTGGCAGTTAATTCATTAAGCGTGGTGCGCTCACCATAGGCTGTGTTGTAGACTTGGTTTACTGCCTCGGGGTTAGTTGAATCTATGGCAAGCATGTTCATCTGCACCACATTATCTATATAGGTAAAATCTCGTGAGTAATCACCGCTCCCGTTAATCTTGGGGCTTTGGTGGTTAATTAATTGTTTGATAAACAACGGAATCACTGCAGCATAAGCACCATCGGGATCTTGCCTGCGACCAAACACATTAAAGTACCTAAGTCCTATGCACTCCATAGAGTAGGTGCGAGCAAACACATCAGCATACAACTCATTGACATACTTTGTTACGGCATATGGCGAAAGTGGACGACCGATATTCTCCTCTAACTTAGGTAGCGATGTGCTATCGCCATAGGTCGATGAGCTTGCCGCGTACACAAATCGCCTTACTCCTGCATCACGTGCTGCTACCAGCATATTGAGAAAACCTGTGATATTGGTATCATTGGTGCTTAGAGGATCTTTAATCGAGCGAGGCACAGAGCCTAACGCCGCCTCATGTAGCACACTGTCTATTCCTCTAGCTGCTTTTTGGCAAACCTCCAAATCGCAAATATCACCCTCGATTAGCGTGAAGTTTTGATGAGAGAGCAGGTGTTCAATATTTTTTCTGTATCCGGTGGAGAAATTATCTAGGCATACGACCTGGTCACCTCGCTCTATTAGCGTATCACATAGGTTGGAGCCTATAAAGCCTGCGCCGCCGGTTACTAGTATTTTTTTCATAGTCTTAGGTTTTATTTTTGTTAAACTCAAAGTATTGCACAGTCTGCAAAAACCTCGTTGTAGTTGGTTCGTGCAGCATCTCCATCGGCTCTACACTCTAGGGAGTAGATAGGCGTGGATTTAACAACGTCCGAACTGAGCTTGAGCATGAAAGATGCTAACCAAGTGTCGTGTGCATACATGGGGGGAAGGGAAGGGTAGAGTGCCGCAATGGCATGCAGAGCAGAGAGTCGATTCATTCGATTCTCGCTGTGGCGCACAATGCGTGCAATGGAACGAACTGGGTAGCATAGCGAGCGATAGCATGGAATCTTGCCACTCCAAGGTGAGCCGTAGGCATAGAGTTTACCTTGCTTCATCCTGAGGATGGGGCTATCGTCGTTGAGAAGTTCGCAATCAGCTATATTCTCTATCCACATTCGAGAGTGGGTGCTCTTACCAGTACCTGACTCTCCGAGCGATAGTAAAGCATAGCCATTGTGTAGAATAGTGGAGGAGTGGATAGGAACCACGCCCATAGGCACCGAAACCATTGAATACGCCACCCAAAGGGCAAAGCGCATAATGTTAATATCATCACAAGGATCAACGTGAACTGTGTGGCTGCCCTTGGTGTTGTGGATAAGTGTTTTGTGAGCACCATCCTCGATCTCAAATAGCAGTGTGTGGCTGTCCGCCCAAAACGTGTGGGTGAATCCCTCGTGATTGAGTGTATTCACTGGTGCCAAATCACTTACACTAGGTCTTGTGATATTCTCGCTAAGCACTATCTGTACTTCGGCGGAGTGTATCTCCTCTACTGTAAATGCCTCGAAACCCGTAATTGAATCTATAAACTCAAGCCACTTCGGCTCACCACTTATACAAACACTAATATCTGCTATCTTGTAGTATCTTAAGTCTTTGAACATATAATTCCCCTAAATTTTAATTTAATGTATCTAAACATCTCTGGTATAAAAGACTCTATAAGCGAAGTTGGGGGAAAGAATAACTTATAGGATCTGTATCTTTTATATTTGTGGACAAGAGCCTTGCGCCCGGGTATTATATACCTCTTGGGGCTATTAAATAGCGATAGTATCTCGCTAAAAAATTCGACACCCTTCTCTATGCTGCCGCTGGTGGAGGCTATAATATATGGCTGGTAGCCAAAATGTTGTTTGCAAAATTCCTCGACACTCTCAACAAAGAATTCGAGGTTCAACTCTTTGAGTTGTGCACGTAACTCTTCGATATCTATCGTTTCACGATACTTTGTAAATAGCACCGAAAAGTCGCAGAATTGTCTCAGGGCTAGAATCAGGCAGGTTGTGTGTCTAAAGAGGTGAAGTATCTGATAGAGAGCAGAGCACTGAGGAGTCAACTGGCTAACCTTTATGTCTTGCAATTCAAATTCTTCAAGACCATCGCCTCTGAACATTTCATAGAAGATACTCTGAGCTCGATCATACATTGTTGCCTCACGCTCGAATGCCATATCCTGGTCGAATAAGCTGCTGTGGTTCTCGACATACACACCCTCGATTACAAAGGCGCTATCCTTCTGTGATTTGGTGTTTACCTCTATCCCTCGCCCACGCATAATGTTGTCACATAGTTCCTTGTTCTCGAATAAGAAAAGGTCAATATCACCACACTCACGGCGCGCTGGGACTGGGTAGTATTGTGAGACGGTGAGTCCCTTTAGTATAAGAGCTCTCTCAACTCCCAAGCCATAGAGATCTTTGAGTAAAGAATCAAGCACTTTGATGTAATGTTTACGGCGATGTTCTGCTTGTACAACGCTCATATACCAATTTAAGTGAAACCTTGATTGCGGCCGACACTCAGCGGGTAACCTATCAAGCCCTTCATAGGCTATAAACTTCACACCATGAGTCGTGGCCAACTGCAACAACTCCTGCCAATCCAAGTCGCTGAGATTCGTAAAGAGCTCGTGTGTGATGGTCTCTCGGCCCTGCATCGCAATCGCTAGTAGCTCATAAAGCCTTTTATTATGTATATTCATAAACACTGTCAAATTAATTCTATACGTATTATCTCCATTAGTTCATCAGCTTCTTATCTACTGCTTTATTCAACTATTAATTCAAATTTGCGAAGAGTTGCAATCCATGACTGAGCATCGCTCAAGGCTGAGTCTTTATCCACTTCAAACTCCGCCATTAGCAGCTCTGAGATGCTCTGCTCGGTGAAGTCTGTCTCTTGTATTTGTTCCCACAACCATAGTGATGTCTCGTTTAGCGAGAGTAATTTTGTGGTATCTATAGTGTCGTTGCCCTGAAGTAGGATGATGTTCTCACCAGCAACTTCGCTTACTTGGCAATCTTTTTTTATTCTCATAGTTATGTATTATTTATCTTTTACAAAAATTGGACAAAGAGCTATACCAGTTGTTCTGGTATAGCCTCTGCCCGATATCATTCCTTTATTGACAGATATTTCTTAGCTTTGAATTACATCAAAGGGAAGGGACCAAAGTCAAATGTGGAGTTATTGTCATTGATCATCTGAACAGTGTTGAATGTTCCAACAGGCCAAACAGTTCTATCTGCACCATCGACAACTTTGCTGATCTCTAGAACTTTCTCGTTGCCATTATAGAACTCTGCCTTGAACAACCAATCGTTGTTTGGAGACATTACGCCATCAAGTACCGGAGATGAGAAGATAGGTAGATAAAGCGTTGGCGCTTCTCCTTGTTGATCTACAATACGCTCTGCATAAGTGGTTGGGCGAGGGTTGCCTGCGTTGTCTACGTAATGAATACGGTTCTCAACATACGCCAAACCATTAACTATATTAGGTTCAAGGAAGTT
>CAYJLL010000122.1:0-3268 GCA_964370955.1 uncultured Rikenellaceae bacterium
CGTCTCGCACAAAAAAACGCAAGCATCACTAAAGATACTTGCGTTTTTATTATTTAGACTCTGTTATAGCCAAACGATTGCGAGTGCAACTGGGTTTGGAAAGACACAGTTAGAGTCAAATCATTGCTGCTCCAGCTCGGAGTTACATATTCATGCCGCCGCAGGTGTTGATAACCTGACCGCTAACATAGCTTGAAAGGTCTGACCCTAGGAAGATACACACGTTTGCAACATCCTCAGGGGTGCCGCCACGACGAAGTGGAATTTTCTCTGCCCATGCCTTGCGTACATCCTCAGGAAGGGCGCCTGTCATTTCTGTAACGATAAAGCCTGGAGCGATGGCGTTCGAGCGAATACCACGAGAGCCAAGCTCTTGTGCGATAGACTTAGTGAAACCTATCATACCAGCCTTAGATGCTGAGTAGTTCGATTGGCCAGCATTACCCGACACGCCCACCACTGAGCTCATATTGATGATAGAGCCTGAGCGTTGTTTCATCATAAAAGGAGTAACCGCCTTGGTTAGGTTGAAAGCCGATTTTAGGTTCACGCCAATAACCAAATCCCACTGCTCCTCGCTCATGCGCATAAGTAGAGAGTCACGAGTGATACCAGCGTTGTTGATAAGGATGTCGATGCGACCAAATTCAGCTACGATTTTGGCAACAGTTGCAGTTGAATCCTCGAAATCCGATGCATTCGAGCGGTAGCCCACAACTTTAGTTCCGTATGCTTCGATCTCTTTTTGAGTTTCGGCAATCGCCTCCTCTGGCGCCATATCGGTGAAAGCAACCGCTGCTCCTTGTTTTGCATACTCAATGGCGATGGCCTTGCCAATACCACGTGCTGCTCCTGTGATTAGAGCAACTTTGTTCTCTAGTAGTTTCATTTTATTATAAGGTTTAGATTTTTTTAAACTCACTTTTATTTTTGGACTATGCAAATGTAGTAAAAAAATATTACTTTTGTGGATAGTATATCTAAAAATCACAAACATACCATGAAAAAAGACACCCAAATCTTCGATCTAATCGAACAAGAAAAACAGCGTCAAACCCACGGCATTGAACTTATTGCCTCGGAAAATTTCGTTAGCGAGCAAGTAATGCAAGCGCAGGGCTCGTGTCTTACTAATAAATATGCAGAAGGCTACCCCGCAGCTCGCTACTATGGCGGATGTGCGGTGGTGGATAAGGTTGAGCAATTGGCAATCGACAGAGTGTGTGAGCTTTTTGGGGCTGAGTATGCCAATGTGCAACCCCACTCGGGAGCGCAGGCTAATATGGCAGTGTTTTTCACTGTGATGAAACCAGGTGACACCTACCTAGGGCTTGACCTTGCTCATGGAGGTCACCTCACCCACGGATCACCTGTGAATTTCTCGGGCTTCTTGTATAATCCCGTTGGCTATCAGGTGGACGAGACCACAGGCACTATCGACTATGATAAAATGGAGGCTCTGGCTTTGGAGCACAAACCTAAGATGATAATCGGAGGGGCTTCGGCTTACTCTCGTGAGTGGGATTTTGAGCGTATGCGCGAGATTGCCGATAAAGTGGGCGCTATCCTTTGGGTAGATATGGCACACACGGCAGGTCTGATTGCCGCTGGTTTGTTGAACAACCCTGTGAAGCACGCTCACGTAGTGACTTCTACTACCCACAAAACCCTTCGTGGTCCTCGTGGTGGTATTATCTTGGTCGGCAAGGACTTCCCTAACCCTTGGGGTGTGACCACTCCTAAGGGCGAGACTAAAATGTTTGGCGCTATGCTCAATAGCTCGGTTTTCCCGGGTGTTCAGGGTGGCCCACTCGAGCACGTAATCGCAGCTAAGGCAGTGGCTTTTGGCGAGGCTCTTTCGCCTGAGTATAAAGAATATCAAGCGCAAGTGATAAAGAATGCCTCGGCTATGTCGGCTGCTTTTGTTGAGCGTGGCTATAAGGTGATCTCGGGCGGTACGGACAACCACTTGATGTTGATCGACCTGCGTTCGAAGTTCCCTGATTTGAGCGGCAAGAAAGCTGAAAATGCGCTTGTGGCGGCAGATATTACCACCAACAAAAATATGGTGCCTTTCGATAGCCGTTCACCATTTTTGACCTCGGGCATCCGTGTAGGAACGCCTGCTATTACCTCTCGTGGTTTGAAAGAGGGCGATATGGCGGTGATCGTTGAGATGATAGACCGTGTGTTGAGTGACTTTGAGAACGAAGCAACCCTTAGCGAGGTTAGAGCAGAGGTAAACCAGATGATGGAAAAATATCCTCTATTTGCTTGGTAGAGGCCTGATCTACATATATCTGTATATAAAGAATCCGCTCACTTTCGTCGAAAGTGAGCGGATTCTTTTTGATAGATGTTTCGAGTGAAGCTTGCTTAGGGGAGAGCAGCCTAAAAATCGATGGTGGGGGTGGCGTCGGTGACTGTTTTCCATGTGCGAGCCTTAAAGAGTGCGCTTGCGCCTTCGCCTGCGTTATATTCGTTGACCCCTTCGTTTAGAAGAGTAGTAAATGAATCCACTTCCATATCCCTCTGGGTGAAAACATTACCGCTCACTTCGTCAACATCGCCATTCCAGCCATCTCTTGTCGCCTCTGTGTTTGCTGAATAGCAGCGCCAATCAAAATCTATAGGTTTTGAGTTACAATGTCCATAAATGCCGCCACTATTGCTTTGGTTGGAGCTTGCATCCACAGTAGCAATGTTGTAGCTGTTGAAGATAGTTTGATTAGACGGGATTATTTTCCCTATCAAACCGCCAACATGATCGCCTCCCGAAACGCCAAAGCTGTTATAATCATCAGTATATATATTTGCGCAGTTTATGACTTTTCCATAATAGTTTTCACCAACTATACCTCCAACTTTTGAGCTACCTGCAACCCTTGCATTGGCTATACAGTTGATAATAGTGCCATCGTTAAATGCAGCTATTGCTGCAACATAAAACACATTTGAAGCCGAAACACTTCCACTAACGGCTAGGTTTGCAATATAAGCTCCCTTGCCTACACGTCCAAAGAGGGCTTGATAGTCGTAGGCAGCTCCAGAGGCGTTCCCCAGATTGATATAGAGATTGCTAATTTCTTTGCCACCTCCATCGAAATATCCATCGAAAGAGAAATTAGCATTTCCAATAGGCGTCCAGTTATCTAAGCCAGTTGTGTCTTTATCCCAAGTTTCCCAGCCGCCTTGTGCACTTGGGTTGTTAAGTTCTATATCGGCTGTTAGTTTAACAAACTCTCCGACATAACTATTACCTGCGTTA
>CAYJLL010000122.1:3278-5662 GCA_964370955.1 uncultured Rikenellaceae bacterium
AGAAGTTGCCATTTCCAATAGGCGTCCAAGGGCTTGCCTCTCCGCCAAGGTCTATAGGCTGCATTAGCTTGAAGTGCTTGCCAGCAAATGCTATCCCGCTGTTCACTGCTGTTGCCAAGCGCGCGAGGTCTTCCTTGGAGTTGATCTGATAGGGACTAGCCTGCGTGCCGCTGCCCTCGAACAGTGTGGCAGGGGTAAAGGTTGTGAAATCAAGCACAGGGAGGCTGCCCTCAGAGCCCGTCCACTGCAATGCTTGGATGGCAGTGGGGTTCTCGGTGTTGTAGACGCTGGCATGCCCAGTGAGAGTAGTGGCAAAAGCCGGAGTTTGCATATCCGCTTCGCTCTTCTTTATGCCGCTTACGCCTTCGCCATTGGCTGACAGCGTCGATAGAGAGTAGCAAGTGGTGATAGTGCCATAGTCTACACCAGCTACAGCGCCATAATCACGAGTGCCCTTCCCAGGCGAGATCGAGTAGCTAGATCG
Source organism: uncultured Rikenellaceae bacterium (assembly GCA_964370955.1). Lineage (GTDB taxonomy): Bacteria > Bacteroidota > Bacteroidia > Bacteroidales > Rikenellaceae > Mucinivorans. The sequence continues at coordinate 3,763 of CAYJLL010000122.1, forward strand.
TATAATTTTGCTGTTTGTGCCTGCCAAACCGCCAATGTTATAAGTACCGCTTGCGCCCACACCAGCGCTAAAGCAGTTGGCAATAGTGCCAAAATTCTGTCCAACTAACACCCCAACTCCATTTTCTCCGTTGACCTTGACAGTGCTTGAGCAGTTAGTGATGGTGCTTTCATTACGACCAACAAGTCCTCCAATGTAACCTCTGCCTGTAATAGAGCCGTCCACAGAGAGATTCCAGATGTTAGAAGCAGAACTAGTTTGACCAAAGAGCCCTTGACTATTAGCCCCAGGATTATTGATATAAAGCCCAGTGATAGCGTAGCCCTTACCATTAAAATTACCTGCAAACTGATTTACATCAGTTCCAATAGGTGTCCAAGGCTCTGCCTCTCCGCCAAGAGGTATATCGTCCGTTAGCTCGAAGTACTTATCTTTTGTGGAATTAGCAACAGAGTTGGTAAGGGTCGCCAAAATCTGAAGATCGCTTTTCGATGTGATTTTATAAGGATTGCCCGCTGTACCCTCGCCAGTGAAAGCAGTTTCGGGGGCTGGGCTATCAAAATCATGCACAGGGAGGCTGCCCGCGGCGCCCGTCCATCCCAATGCTTTAATCGCAGGGGTTGGGGTGGAAAGGTTGTACAGAGTTGCAGCTTGCGTTAGGGTCGTGGCAAAGTCTATGGTTTGCATATCCGCCTTGCTCATTTGCGTGCCGCTTACGCCCTTGCCATTGGCTGATGTTGTCGAATAGCAAGATTTGATAGTGCCTTCGTTATAGCCAGCCACACCGCCAAAATGTGGATTTTCACTCACGGGCGAGATAGAGTAGCTAGAGCGTATGGTGCCCTCGTTAAAACCCGCCAAACCGCCAACACGTTGCCCGTATGATGATGCAGCCTCACCACCACTAAAGCAGTTTGCAATAGTGCCATAATTCTCTCCAGCTAGCACTCCGGAAATTCCTCCTCCATATCCATCTACCTTAACGTTACTTGAACAGTTCGTGATGGTGCCATGATTTAAACCAACAAGCCCTCCGACGGTACTCCAGGACGTGACAGAGCCGCCCACCGATAGATTCCAGATGTTAGATGTTTCACTAGTGTAACCAAAGAGCCCTTGGCCAATTCCGTGATTATTGATATAAAGCCCAGTGATAGCGTAGCCCTTACCATTAAAATTACCTGCAAACTGATTTACATCAGTTCCAATAGGTGTCCAAGGCTCTGCCTCTCCGCCAAGAGGTATATCGTCCGTTAGCTCGAAGTACTTATCTTTTGTGGAATTAGCAACAGAGTTGGTAAGGGTCGCCAAAATCTGAAGATCGCTTTTCGATGTGATTTTATAAGGATTGCCCGCTGTACCCTCGCCATCGATCTGTGGGGCGGGGCTATCAAAATCAAGCACAGGGTAGGCGCCCTCTTCGCCCTTCCATCCCAATGCCTTAACCGCAGGGGCTGGGGTGGAAAGGTTGTACAGAGCTGCATTCACGGTAAGAGTCTCGGCAAATGTTGTGGTTTTCATCTCCGCCTCGCTCATTGGGGTTCCGTCATGTCCATCGCCCAAAGCTGGTTCAGCGCCCTCTAGTGAATAGCAATTGATGTCGGAGCCCACGTTATATCCAACTATCTGCCCTCGGTAGCTTGTGGCACCCAGGGTCTCACCAACTGAGTAGCAGTTGTTTATGATGCTCTCAGCAGAGGTACCAGCAATGCCGCCAATTAGTCCAGCGCTCGAAATAGAGCCATGGTTAGAGCAGTTGATAATTGCACTATTATTCGTTTGACCCACTATACCGCCAGCATTGTGTAATGTAGCATTTACGCTAATATAGTTAGAGCAGTTGATAATCGTACTATTTTCCGCGTTACCCGCTATACCTCCGATGACAGCTTCTCCCGAG
>CAYJLL010000123.1:0-5652 GCA_964370955.1 uncultured Rikenellaceae bacterium
TGATCTGCTATTGCAGTATGAACCTGTTATCCGAGATTTCGATGCATTGGGAAAGCCACACTACTACGCTGTACTGAAGGAGGTCGACTCACCCGTTATCATCCACGGTCTTTCGAATATCGATAATACTACAGTAAACAAAATCACAGCAAAAGTAGATCAACAATACACTCTCACTAGATCTGAGTTTTACCAACTAGAGATTCCATACTCAAATGATCCATCATCTGTTTTGCTTAAAAATCAAGAGGGTGCATTACTGCCAAAATTTACAGAGGCGATAGTGCTAGATAAGCTAACTCCAGAAGAAGTACAGAGTACTACCGCTACAACACGTTTCTCTTACACGCGAGTTGATGTGGTGATGCCAACAATCGCTGGATCGGAATACCCGAAAATATTGGGACTCAGCGCAACTAATGTGCCCAATCTTCCTGCCGAAAGAGCAACCCAGACACTCCGCAGCCACGAGGTTACTCCCTCTTCAAACCTACCCGCCTATGGCGAGACTACATCCGATCGTCAATGGCCAACTGGTGTTAGCGCCACTAACAACCAAACTAAGTATGCTCAAGGGCTGTATATGTATTACAACAACCGTAAAAAGGCAGACGGCACCCCCCAAGAAATCATCACCGAGGATAAGGCTATCGAACTTATTATCCGTGCTCAGCGTGATGAAAACTCACCTGCCGAGGGGTCATACTATAAAATTCTGCTACGCTATAAGAACGAAAGTGCAGCAGAATATAGCTATGACACCTACACTGCTAATCGCTACTTGGTGAATGTCCATGCCCTGAATTCAGCTGGCTATGCAACATGGGAGGAGGCAAACGATGCACCGCCATCAAATGTGCTCTATGACATTAATATCGACGGCATATCAACCTCTTATGTCACCAACGGGCAGTACTATATAGGTGTGGAACAAGCGAATTACCAAGCCTTAGTGAACTACTCAGACCAGAGTAATATGATGTATAAAAATCCCACGATAGTTACAGAGGGAAATATTAAAAATATTCAGATCTTCGAGGATGGCACTTGTGAGTTTGACTTTGTGTTCAGTTATAACGCAGGCGATGAAAGTATAACAAACTCATCGCTCACGACAAAAACGCTGGAACTGCCCTCAGGAATATCAATTATGAGCGCAACTACTGGCTATCACGATTCACAGACTTGGGACGATGACTTTGGAACTAAAAAATTGCGCCTAAATAGTTCCTCTAAAAACATCGACGGAGAGATAGTAATTAAAGTGGGGGAACTAACTCATAGTAGTAAAATCGAGATAAGCACAGGTATTATTACTGACTACACAAATTATAAATTTGTGAATGAACTCACAGGATTACCAGATGGTTATGGAGGTAAAGCCTCTAATAATTTATTGCTCTCAAACAGCTATATACTAAAAGCTCACGACACACACAAGGCAGTGTTTTTTATTCCTGTGACTGATAGAGTTAATGACTTTTGGAAAAATTATTCTGGTTTATCTCTAGTGAATACTATACCAACTGAAAATTGGATAAATAATACCGATTTTGAGATTAAGACTATTTGGTATGATGGAACATCTATTGATGGGCTGTCACTTGAAAGGTGGTACTCTCCATCGGGGCAAAATGCCATAAAAGTTGAGTTGCCAAAAAATTTCATAGAGCAAAATATTCTTATAGCACTTAGTAAAGGCGACGAAATTATTTGGTCTTGGCATTTGTGGGTGACCGATTATAACCCATATTTAGTAAACCTTAAGGAAGATGCCAGCTCTTCAGCTGATCACCCAATGCGCACCGAGCTCAACCAAATTCAACAAATGGCGGGTGATGGAAATGCGCTCCATTCGTATACAGGTGCAATTTGGCAAACTGGTATTTATGCCGATAAATTTATTATGGATAGAGATCTGGGGGCTCTCTCTCCCGATTTCATAGGGCACGGATCGTGTGATGGCACACCTCCCTACACAGCAGGTGCTTTGCAATTTCAGTTTGGTCGTAAAGACCCAATACCTCACTATGCTACTTATGTAGATGGAAGTACGCAGACCCCAAGCGTCTCAGGACTTCAAACATTTGCATACGCAGTAAACAATCCAGATAAATTTATTATGAATGCCCCCAATTGGGCAAATGAAGCAGTGGATGTTCAAAGTGAAGCTTGTATTTGGAATGATAAAAACATTGAGAGTAGCACTTACGAAACAGGTAAATCAATTTTTGACCCAAGTCCACTTGGCTTTAGACTACCTATTAATGGTACTTGGGATGGATTTAGTATTAGTAACTTTATACGGGAAACTGGACTATACGGTGGTACGTATGCAGATTTTGCATATTACCCATCAACTGGATATAGAAATAATCGTACTACTGAAATAACTAGAGCAGGAGCATCTACTTACTCAAGATCTGTCAATGCCATCAATAATGATAACACTTATGTTTTCACATCTCGTGATGGCGGTGTCTTTCCCAATGACCCAGCTACAAGAGCAGGTAGCGAAGCAGTCCGCCCTATCCAAGAGTAGCCGTAGGAAAACCGATCAAACAATCAAACTATGGTATGGCCCTGCTAATCAAAATCAACTCATAATAATATAAAAGAGGGGTGTATCAGTCGATACACCCCTCTTTTATATCTCTCAATTAGTTGAGAGAATTAATTACTCAGCTGTGATTGCCTCAACTGGACAAACGCCAGCGCAAGCACCACAATCGATGCAAGATCCACCATCGATAACATAAACATCACCAGATGCAATCGCCTCTACTGGGCATTCGTCGATACAAGTTCCACATGCAGTACAAGTATCTTCTGCAATTTTGTAAGCCATAATTTTATTGTTTTAAATGATTTGTAATTTCACCCTCTCACGTTTCCTACCCAAAAGTAGGTATGCAAATGTAATGCCTATCTTTGGCTTTTCCAAATTTTCATCTAAAAATTTCTACAAAAACGAATACTCCTTTGAGTAGTTCAAATGCTGCTGAACATAATCAGCAGGATACGAAATACTTACATCGATGATTTCGCCTGCCTCGTTTTTCACTAACTCATACACTGGGTTCACAAATCCAGAATAGGGTGCAATACCTAGTTTTGAGTAGCGGTCCAAAACCTCTTTATGGAGATTTTGATCAACCTTCACAGCGTAATCCTCGATTAGTTTTGCACCAGCAGCATAATCTCCCTCGCTTTTGATGCGCTGAATCTCAGCGAGCATCTCCCCTAGGATAGTGCGCAATTTATCGTAGTCATTAATCTTAACAAAAGTCTTGCCATCGATATTCTCCAACTCTATCACACCTTCTTTCTTGCCAAGCTCATACGCCCACCAAGAGATTAAAGCACGGCTGCGCATGTGTGCCTGCTCGATGTTAGCTCCTTGTTTGAGGCGAGTTAATTGCCCCATCATACCGTTGAAAATAAAAGTATAATACTCCGCCTTAGCAGCCTCAAGCGTAGGAAGTACACCCAATTCTACTAGCTTAGGATCGGCAATATAATATAGAGCAAACAATTCTGCACGAGTTTCTTCAAGTGGTGAAGAATAATTCTTGAGTTCATCGCCTTTAGTCGTTGGCAACAGTTGTCCGCTACCATGACCTAAGCACTCGTGAAGATCTACTGCAACATCATGAGATGTAGCGCTGTATTGTTTGATTCTCTCTCTTTCGCTCTCGGGGTAAAACTCCGCACCAAATCCACTTCCCGATGCTGCCATATCGTAGGCCTTAGTGAAATTGGCAATAGTCACAGATTTACTACCATGGTCACGACGAATCCAATCTGCATTGGGCAGGTTAATCCCGATGGGGGTTGCAGGATAGCAATCGCCTCCGATGATTGCCGCTGTTATTACCTTGGCAGAAACACCTTTCACTACTGGTTTTTTGAATTTCTGATCCACAGGCGAATTATCCTCGAACCATTGGGCGTTGTCCGATATTTTTTCAGTGCGCTTGGTTGCTTCCATGTCCTTGAAGTTTACGATAGACTCCCAAGTGGCTTTCATTCCCATAGGGTCTGTGTAGTTTTCGATAAAACCATTCACAAAGTCCACACTCGATACTGTATCGCGCACCCACTGCACATTGTACTCATCGAACTTGCGCAAATCACCAGTTTTGTAGTAGTCCACAAGATACTCTATGGTTTGACGTTGGTGGTCGTTCTCTGCAACTGTTGCTGCTTTCTCTAGCCAATAGATTATTTTCTCGATTGCCGCAGAATATTTACCTCCTAGTTTATAGACTTCCTCAAAGATTTCACCACCATTGAGCTTAGAGTCCTTAACCAAACGACTATTTAAGCCATAGGAGATTGGAGTTTGATCGTTGGGGTCACTCATAGCGGCATAGAAATCCTCAGCCTCTTTTTGGGTAACGCCCTGATAGAAATTCACTGACGATGCAGTAATCAAATCCTTCGTAGCATCTTGGCTCACTCGCTTTGGCATCAATTCTGGATTGAAAATCACCTCCATAAGCCCAGCGTCTGGCTCCATAGAACAGGCCTGCAAAAGAGAGCTATAATAGTCTTTAGAAAATCCTGGGATGAATTTATCGTTTGAATAATGGTGGTGAATACCGTTGGCGAACCACACTTTTTTAAGATAGGTCTCAAAAGCCTTCCAATCGGGGGATGTTTTATCGCCCGAGAATGTGGTATAGATTTTCTCTAGCTCTTGTCGAATTTGCAGGTTGTAGCGGTTGTGCTGATCGAACAGAATATCACGACCACATAGGGCGGCCTGAGATAGATAGTAGATTAGTTTTTTTTGCTCCAAAGGCAGAGCCTCAAAGCCCCCTACACGATATTGTAGGATTTTAATATCATCGAATTGATCAATTTGCCATTGGATGTCCTGTGGATTTTCGCTCGAGGCAGTTTGTTTGGGGGTTGAATCGCCACATGAGGCTAGAGTGAGTGCCATTGTTAGGTAGGTTAATTGTTTCTTCATTTTTTTCATTCAAAAAGTCACTTAATATTGAAGCTACAAAAATAACTATTTTTTCATTGAACCCACCTATCGGGCAATAAAATCATTATATTTGCAATAAACTAATCCTAAAAACTACGAAATGAATTACCTAAAACCGTCCCTTACTCTTCTCACCCTTGGAGCCAGCCTACCCTTTGGGAGCTCTTTGGCTCAAGAAAAACCCAATGTTCTATTTATCATGGTCGATGACCTACTGTCGTTCTCCATCGCCCAAAGAGGCAATCCTGATGTTACAACCCCCAACATCGACTCTATCATCAGATCGGGAACCTATTTCAACAACACCTATTCTAATGGTGCTCTAGGTGGCGCACTCTCAATGCCCTCGCGAGCGATGGTGATGACAGGTAAGAATGTATTCGAGATTAAAGAAGACGGCAGCTACATCCCTGAGGCTCATAAAACTATGCCTGAGCTTTTCGGGGGGCAAGGTTACCGCACTTTCGCTACGGGCAAATGGCACAACGACCGCAAATCATTCCACCGTTCTTTTAAAGAAGGCGATAATATCTTCTACGGAGGTATGCACCAATATGGCGAAGGTCAAGGACACCCTAATCCGGTTCTCCACCATTATTACAACACCCGTTTTGTGGGGAAGGAATTTTCAACGAAAATGTTTGCTGATGCGG
>CAYJLL010000124.1:0-5648 GCA_964370955.1 uncultured Rikenellaceae bacterium
AGCATCACTTTCGATGAGAGCGAGCAGGCGATTGCGGATGGATTCACCTCGAGCGACACGCTTGTGATCTACACCCCTGCTGTGCCCTCTGTACACCCTCAGTTGGTGTGTTTTCAGAGTAATGGCAATAGGGTGATCAAGCGCTCGCAGGCTCTTGGTGAGCTGGCGAAGGATAAATACCTTGAGGCGGTTGCCGGTACCCACGGCAAGAGTTCTACCTCGACTATGGCGGCATGGTACAACCGTGCTTCGGGCGATCAGAGCGCTATTTTGGGGGCTATTTCCAAGAATTTTGGCACTAATATGGTGATGGGCGCAGGCGATAAACTAGTGGTTGAGGCAGATGAATTTGACCGCTCGTTTTTGCAGCTCTACCCCGATTCGGCGGTAATCACAGCTGCCGACCCCGACCACCTCGATATTTACGGCACACCCGAGGAGTTTAAAAAGACTTTTGAGAAGTTCATAACCCAGATTAAACCCTCGGGACGTGTGGTCATTAAGCAGGGCTTGGAGCTGAGCGTTAAAAACTCCTCTATCGACCATTTGACCTACTCTTTGGACGATCCTCAGAGCGATTATAGGGCTGAAAATATAAGACTTGATGCTCATGGAGACTATCATTTCGATCTTGTGACCCCCACTCGCACCATCACATCGTGTCATTTGGGGTTACCGGGGTTGGTGAATCTCGAAAACACTATAGCTGCGGTGGCTTTGATTGATGCCCGTCCTTTGGATGATGATATGTTGCGCGAGGCGATAAGTTCGTTTCGTGGAATAGAGCGCCGTTTTGATATTCACCATCGTGGCGATAATCATCTGTATATGGACGACTACGCCCACCACCCCCACGAGCTCACAGCGATGCTCACCTCGGTGCGTGCTCTCTACCCCTTGGAACATATCACAGTGGCTTTCCAACCCCACCTTTTTTCTCGCACTCAGGACTTCTACGAGGGCTTTGCCGAGGCTCTATCCTTGGCCGATAGGGTGATACTGTTGCCTATTTATCCTGCTCGAGAAGAACCCATAGAGGGGGTTAGCTCGCAGATGATCTTCGATTTGATTACCTGTGAGAAAGAGTTGATAGAGAGAGAGGATCTGCCATCTAAAATACAGGAACTCAAAGATATGGAGGTTGTGCTCACGGCTGGGGCTGGCGATATTGACCGCTTTGTGCCCGAGATTTCCCAGATACTCAAAAACCGTTGGAATTAAACCCTCCACAAGGTCAACTAAAGAGATGAAAAGACAGACGATTTATAACATACTCGCATCGCTGGTTCTGCTGGCATTTTTTGTGGGGGGAGCTATGCTTTACCGCTCGACGAACGATGGTGAGAGCTTGAGTTCGGTGAGGGTTAACCTTCATCAAACCACAGATATACCCTATCTCACGGAGCACTCTATTGGTTCTCGTGTTGAGTATCTGATTGATTCGCTAGGGACTGATATGATTGCCATTGAGAGTGATCTGCGCGCGGTGCCCTATGCTGAGAATATTCAGGTTTTCAGGGCTATGGATGGGGCATGTGTGGTGGATGTTCGTCAACACAACCCTGCGTTGCGTTTTCTCACCTCCACAGGCTATGATTTTTATGTTGATGCTGATCTAAATATTCTGCCTACTCCCGATGAGCATTACTTTTCGACCCCAACCATCACGGGCGATCTGAGTTTTTCGCTGCCGCCCCAAGATTTTTTGTCTCCATCGGCAAAAAACAGCCTCCAAGATATTGTGAATATAAAAATTCTCCTTAACTTTGTAAATATTATACAATCAGATCCTTTTTTGCGTGATTTTATCACCCAAATCTATGTTAACGCTCAGGGCGAACTGATACTCACACCTCGCCTGACGGGGGTGCGTATTATGCTTGGTGAGCTTCTTGAGGGTGTAAACATAGGGGTCGGTGAGTATAGAACTTTGAGCGTCGAGACGCATCGTGGTGGGGGTGAAAACACAGTTGGAGAGGTTGATAGTGTTGCTATGGCGCAAAATATGATCACAAAGAAGGTTGTGAGTGAGGATATGTTGAAGATGGTTGAGAGGGTGAATTGGGAGGAGATTAACGATGGAATGCGTGAGAGGCTCGCGAAGTTGAAGTTTATTTGTCAGCGAGGCTTCCCCCAGAGTTGGTGGACAGCCATCAGCGAGATAGACCTTCGCTACAAAAATCAGGTGGTGGTCACCAAGAAAGACTCCAAGAGTGGTGCTAGTAGCACACCGAGGAGTTAAAATTTAAGAAAATACTGAAATAACCGAAAATATAGAATAATACAATGTCCGAATTGAACAATTATATCGCAGCGGTTGACCTAGGGACAACAAAAGTGGCAATTGCGGTTGCCAAGAAAGTCGAATCAGGCAAAGTCGAAGTGCTTTCTCTCAAAGAAACCACCTCAGAGGGGGTTATCAAGGGAGATCTTAAAAACCTCGAGCAGGCGGCAGCAGCCGTTCGTGAGGTGAAGGCTAAGGTTGAGAGCGAACTGAAAATAAAAATCAACGAAGTGTTGGTTGGTATCTCTGGTCAGCACATCAAATCGATCAACGACACGGGCAATGTCTTTGTTCAGACCTCAAATCAAGGGTTTTCGGAGGTGACAGCAGAGGATGTCGAGAACCTAACCAGCCTGATGCACCGCAAATCGGTTGAGGTGGGTAAGACCATCATCAACGTTCTGCCTCAGATCTACAAAGTAGACGAGGAGGGCGATATTCTCCAGCCAGTGGGCATGGAGGGCAAGCGTTTGGAGGCGAAGTTTAATATCGTCATTGGCGATGAGACTGCCATCGAGCGTGTGCGCCGTTGTTTTGAGCGTGCGGGCCTTGTGATGTTGCCGCCAGTGCTTCAACCTTTGGCATCGGCCGAGGCAGTACTATCGGACGACGAGAAAGAGCTCGGAGTAGCTGTTGTTGATATAGGGGGCGGTACGACCGACCTGTGTATCTACTACGACAAGATTATCCGCCATATTGCTGTGATTCCAATCGGGGGCAATATCGTAAATAAAGATATCAAGTCTATCGGTGTGCTCAATAAGCACATCGAAAAACTAAAAACTACTTTCGGTGAGGCTATCGCAGAGAAAACCCCTGCCGAGAAGTATATCAAACTTCCTTCGGTGAGCGGACAGCCACCCAAGGAGATCCCTCTACGCATCCTAGCGACCATCATCCAAGAGCGCATGTACGATATTATCGAGTATGTAAAATTTGAGATCGAGAAAGGTACTTCGGGTGTGAAATTGGGCGCAGGTATAGTGTTGACAGGAGGAGGTGCCAACCTGAAAAACCTAGATCAGCTGTTCCGCAACCAACTAGGGATGCAGGTGAGGATTGCCTCGCCAAGTGCACACCTAACCCCCGAGAGTGCAGAGTTGATGGCATCGCCTAAATATTCGACTCTATCGGGTATTCTTGTAGATGCGCTAATGCGTGGGGTAACTACGCAAGTTGAGCCTTTGCAGGTCAGCGAATATAACCAAGAGCAGTCCTACGTGGCATCTTCTTATGGTCAGCCTCAGCAAACATCGCTGCTAGACCCTATCTACCAAGAGCAGCCTAGCTACAATAACACCTATCAAAGCGCTCCTATGGGCGATGAGCAGCATTCTTACACAGAAGATCCACAGGATCAAGGCTATGCCTCGCACGATAACTACAACTCCTCTTTAGAGCAAAACTACGAGTCTGAGGAATATCAAACAGAAGATGCTTATGAGCCAGAGCCTGAATTGCAGGTGAGACCTAAGAAATCGCTTGGTAAACGCCTTGGAGGATGGTTTAAGAAGATGACATCTGACGAGGAGATTGACGATCAAGAGGACAACTACTAGTCTGCTTATCGCGCGACCCATTCTCCCTTATTTAAAGAACTAAAGAGATGAAAATTTTCCACACATACACAATTTTAAGCGACACTAAAAATGGAATTTGATATTACACCCGTAACTTCCTCGATAATAATGGTTGTTGGCGTGGGCGGTGGCGGCGGAAATGCCGTGAGCCACATGTACCGCCAAGGTCAAACCGAAGTCTCATACTTGGTGTGTAACACCGATGCGCAGGCCTTGGCTAAGAGCCCCGTGCCCAATAAAATCCAAATGGGAACAGGCCTAGGAGCTGGCAATAACCCCGAGAGAGGGAAAGTGGCAGCCCAAAAAAGCGTTGAACAAATCAAAGAGATGTTCAAAGTGAATAATACCCATATGGTCTTTGTGACCGCAGGTATGGGTGGTGGAACGGGTACGGGTGCTGCTCCTGTGATTGCCTCTGTGGCAAAGGAGATGGGGATTCTGACCGTTGCAATTGTGACCATTCCTTTCGAGAGCGAGGGTCGCCCACGTATAGAGCAAGCGATGGAGGGTATAGCCGAAATTCGCAAGCATGTGGACTCGCTGATTGTGATTAACAATGCCCATATCGTTGAAATCTATGGCGATTTGCCTATCTCGCAGGCGTTTGCTAAGAGTGACGACACTCTGGCAATTGCAGCCAAGGGTATTTCGGATATTATCGTAAACGACCACGTGGTGAATGTCGACTTTGCCGACGTGAAGCGTGTGATGGAAAACAGCGGTATTGCTATCATGGGAGCTGCCGAGGCTAGTGGAGAAGGGCGTGCGGTGAGAGCGCTGGAGGAGGCTATGTCCTCGCCTTTGTTGCACCACCGTTCTATCGATGGAGCCGATCAGGTTTTGGTGAGTATCTCTAGCTGTAAGGGCGATGGTGAGATCACTATGTCTGAGACTAACCTGATTGCGAGCTATGTTCAAGAGAAATCAAACACCAACAACAATACTAACCTAATTTGGGGCTTCGGCTTTGACGACAGCCTTGAGACGGGTCATATCCGTGCAACAGTGGTGGCTACGGGCTTTGACCACGATGCGCTGCCTACTCTAAAACAGTATTATAAAGGTAGCTTTACTCCAGAACAAAACCAGGTGCAGGAAGAAGCTAAACCAACGGGTGCGGTTTATGTTGACCTGGAGGAGCAACCCACTAAGACTAAGCCTAGTGCTCAGGTGCAAAATGGCGCTTCGGAGTTTGAGGTGGTTGATGGTGCAGCCTACCAAGGTTGGGAAAGTCGCTCTGCGGAGCAAGCACAACCAGCATCAAGCGTGACTGCAGCATCTGAAGAATCTAGCGCACAGACGCCTTTACAAACATTTGAATCAAACGAGGAGATGGCAGAATCCGCTCCACGTGCAGGTCGCAGAGTGTTTGAACTCTCGCCAGAGGAGATAGAAAATACCCCAGCGTGGTATCGCCGCAAAGCAAACCTAGATACACAATATGACCATCCTCGTCGCTCTCGTGAGACTGAATCACTAGACGACTAAGCCTAAACACCGCCCTATCGGTCGCCTTTTGGCTATATTTAGACCCTCTATAATAGGAGGCGTAATCATAAAAGCGAGATTCCTGCATTAGGGAATCTCGCTTTTGTTATATGTTGTTCTTTGGCTTTGTGGGAAATAGGTCGTAAAAGACGCAGATCTAGTGAGAGACGAATCGCATAGACGTTATGCACCCCTAGAGGAGCGCACCGGTGCGAGCCGCAGTCCAAGCTGGACCAGCAATGGTGGGAGGTAAATAATTGCCCAGTGCGGGCACGCACTAGCAGGGCGACACTCCC
>CAYJLL010000125.1:0-5626 GCA_964370955.1 uncultured Rikenellaceae bacterium
CTCCACAACTTGGCGTTCTACCTTGGACTAGTAACAAAGGCCCGAGAACACATCCTCGCTGGCGACTTTAAGAGCTGGAAAGAGGAGATGGTGGTTCGCCTTGCACAAAGACTATAAGGAGTGTGTAAATCACAGAGCCTGAAAACGACAAATCTCTAATTTGTTGCGCCCCGCACGCCTCCACCGTACGGAGAGGGGTGCATCTGATAGATGCGTTTTCCTCCTCTCTCGCAGGCGATGCGGAGCGAAAATCAGATTATAATTGAACAACTTAAATAAACCCCTAACCCCGAAAATATGAAAATAGCACTTATCTACGACTTCGATGGTACCCTCTCCCCTGGGAATATGCAGGAATATAACTTCATTCCCGATGTGGGCTACAAGGCTGAGGATTTTTGGAAGCGTTCAACCGAGATCGCTCAAAAACACGACGCAGACCCCATCTTGACCTACCTCTATGAGATTATCTCCAATGCCAAGAGGGCGGAAATTTCATTGCGCAGAGAGTCTTTTCAGCACTACGGGCGCAGCGTGCAGTTTTTCGAGGGTGTACTAGGCTGGTTTGAACGCATCAACGCCTATGGCAAGAAACGAGGGGTGGTGATCGAACACTATATCAACTCCTCGGGCATCAAAGAGATGATAGAGGGTACGCCTATTGCTGGATATTTCAAAAAAATCTACGCTTGCTCATTTCTCTATGATGTAGACGGGGTTGCCTATTGGCCTGCTGTGTCGGTGAACTACACCAACAAGACACAATTTATTTTCAAGATCAACAAAGGCATAGAGGAAGTCTATGAGGACAAGCGCATCAATGAGTTTATTGCCGAGAGAGAGCGCCCTATGCCATTCGAAAGAATGATCTACATAGGCGACGGAACCACCGACATCCCTTGCATGAGAATGGTGAAAGAAAAGCGTGGCCACTCCATTGCAGTCTATGATCCAGCCCAGAAAGATAGATTACTCCCCAAGATGGAGCAACTAATTAGCGATGACAGAGTAAACTTCTATGCTCCAGCAGATTACAGCGAGGGCAATAGAATGGATACAATTGTTAGATCAGTTATAGATAAGATTATTGCCGACAATAAACTAAATAATCTATAAGAGAAAAACTCTATGAACCAAAGGATTACCACCCCCACGCTCGCTAGTCCTCTTTTGTATCTCAAAGGGATGGGACCTCACCGCGCGGAGCTGCTGAAAAAGGAGCTGTCGCTGGTGAGCTATGGCGATCTGTTGGAGTATTTTCCTTTTCGTTATATTGACCGCTCGCAGGTCTACCCCATAGCCTCTATAGACCCATCTAATGTTTCGTTCATTCAGATCAGGGCGCGAGTGCTGGGGATCGGCTCCACCGGCACAGGCTTCAAAGAGCGCCTAACAGTCGAGGTCACCGATTTTAGCGGCCTTGGTGAGATGGTGTGGTTTCGCTACACGAAATCTATAGCTCAGAAAATAAAAGTGGGTTCGGAATATATTTTCTTCGGGCGAGCGGCTTTCTACAACAACCGTTTGCAGATTGTACACCCTGAATTTGAACCCGCCACTAGCTCTACCACAACCCCAAAAATAAAGGTACACGGAGTCTATTCGAGCACCGAAGCCCTCAATAAAGCGGGGGTAAACATGAAATTAATTTCATCTGCAGTGCGAAGCATTTTCGAGCAGATTCCCCCTGCATATATCCCTGAAACCCTACCACAGTATCTAGTCGAAAGCCTTTCGCTTATGAGCCGTGGTGAGGCGCTCTATCAGGCGCACTTCCCCCAAAGCCATGAGGCTCTGAACCGTGCCATCTTTCGATTAAAATTTGAAGAATTATTAGCTCTTCAACTGAATCTTATACAAACCAAAAACCGACGCCACAACTCCTCTCAGGGGCAAATATTTGAGAAAGTGGGGAAATATTTTGAGAGTTTCTATAAAGAACTTTCCTTCCCTCTCACGGGCGCCCAACAGAGGGTCATCAAAGAGATTCGAGCCGATATGCGCTCAGGGCACCAAATGAATCGCCTGCTACAAGGGGACGTTGGTAGTGGCAAGACCATAGTCGCCCTGCTTTGTGCACTCATCGCACTAGATAGCGGTTTTCAGAGCACTATTATGGCTCCAACCGAGATCCTCGCACGCCAACACTATCAGTCCATTATCGAGATGTGCCAGCAGAGCGAAGCCTCATCGGGCGTAAGAGTTAGAGTCGAAATTCTCACTGGAACTACTCGTGCTCGCGAACGCCGAGTGTTGCTCGAGGATCTAAAAAACGGCGATATAGATATACTCATAGGCACGCACGCCTTGATCGAAGAACCCGTGGAATTCCACAATCTAGGCTTTGCAGTCATTGACGAACAGCATCGCTTTGGGGTTAAACAGCGTGCCGCCCTATGGCAAAAGAACACTATCCCGCCTCACGTACTGGTGATGACCGCAACGCCCATCCCTCGCACCTTGGCGATGACCCTCTATGGTGATTTGGATGTGTCGGTAATCGACGAGCTACCTCCAGGGCGAAAACCCATAGAAACCTATGCTTTTAAGGAAGCAGAAAGACTTAGGGTTGCTGGTTTTATGAGAGAGCAGATTGCTCTGGGCAGACAGGTATATGTGGTGTATCCACTAATAAAGGAGTCGGAAAAACTCGACTACGCAAACCTTGAACGCGGCGCCGAAAACATCACCGAATTTTTCCCCCACCCCCAATACAGCAATGTTGTGGTGCATGGAAAACTAGCTCCCGAACAAAAAGAGTTTGGCATGAAGATGTTTAAAGACGGCGATGCGGATATACTTATCTCGACAACAGTTATTGAGGTGGGGGTGAACGTGCCAAACGCCACGGTGATGGTCATCGAGAGTGCCGAACGTTTTGGTATCTCTCAGCTCCATCAGCTCCGTGGGCGAGTGGGGCGAAGTTCTCATCAGAGCTACTGCCTTCTGGTGACGGGCGACAATATCTCGAAGGATTCCCAAAAACGCATAGAGGCGATGTGCAGCACAAACGATGGTTTTAAACTAGCGCAAATGGATCTAGAGATTCGTGGCGGTGGCGACATCGAAGGCACTCGTCAGAGCGGTCAAGCGGTCGAGCTTAAAGTGGCGAACCTCTCTAAAGATAGCGAGATACTAGAGTTTGCCGCCACCCAAGCCGAACTTATTCTCAAAGGCGACATCGGCCTGTCTCACCCTCTGAATGCACCCTTGCGCGAGTTGATAAAGACCTTCACCGAGGGGCTGGGTTCTTTTACTTTCTCACAAATATCATAAGTTGCGCCTTTAGATGGAGGTATGAGCGATCGGGGATTGATAGACAAATCACATAAGACGCTATGCGACCTAGCAGGGCGAAAGCTTCCCCTCGCGGAAGCCCTGCTCTTCTTGCGAAGATCATTTCATCCGCAAGCTTTCACCGCTGTGAAGATAAATCACATAAGACGCTATGCGTCCCCCGTGCGGTGCACCCTCCAAGCTGGAGCAGCGGTGATTTGCGAGAGACAAGCAAAAAGAAAACCCTCCTTGGTTTCGATGGCTGCAGAAGACCACGTGTCGAAACGTTAGTTGAGACCGCTCTTCGGCAACAACGAAACCATAAAGAAAACAAGCCACAAGCAAACATAAGAGACAGATAAGCCATCAAAGAGCTAGACCAGCAATAGTGTGAAATTAATAATTGCCCAGTGCGGGCACGCACTAACAGGTCGAAAGCTTCCCCGCGGGAGCCCTGAAAAAGCAAATCTAAAGAAGATAAATCAAAAAGACATCCTGCTTGAATCTGACACTCGAAAAAAAACACCTAAAATACTAGAATATAAATAAAAAGCGTTATCTTTGCAACGTTTTTCCCATGAAAATGAGAAAAGCGACAAGATAAATTAATGTTTAACCCTTTAAAAAACAAAGAAGTCAAAATGACTACTGAAAACAAAAACCTTAACGCATCGCAGCCTATCGAGAGCTTCGATTGGAACGCATTTGAGAACGAAACCGCACTTTATGGTGATGGTGGCAAAACTGATGTAAGTGATGCGTATGACCAAACCCTTAGCAACATCCAAGCAGGCGAAGTACTAGATGGCACTGTAACCTCTCTTGATAAGCGCGAGGTACTAGTAAACGTAGGCTACAAATCAGAGGGCGTTATCAACGCTTCAGAATTCCGCTACAATGAAGAATTGGCAGTTGGAGACGTAGTTGAAGTTTACGTTGAAAACGCAGAAGATAAACTAGGTCAACTAGTTCTATCTCATAAAAAAGCACGCCAACTACGCTCTTGGGATCGTGTGAACGAGGCGATGGAGAAAGAAGAGATCGTAAAAGGATATGTTAAGTGTCGCACTAAAGGCGGTATGATCGTTGACGTATTTGGAATCGAGGCATTCTTGCCAGGTTCGCAAATCGCAGTTCGTCCTATCCGTGACTACGACATGTATGTTGGACAAACTATGGAGTTCAAGATCGTTAAGATCAACCAAGAATTCCGTAACGTTGTTGTTTCTCACAAGGCTATCCTTGAGGCAGAACTTGAGAACCAAAAACGCGAAATCATCTCTTCACTTGAGAAAGGTCAGATCCTTGAGGGTACTGTTAAGAACATCACTACCTATGGTGTGTTCATCGACCTTGGTGGCGTAGATGGTTTGATCCACATCACCGACCTATCTTGGGGACGTGTTTCTCATCCAGATGAGATCGTTAAACTTGACGAGAAAATCAACGTTGTTATCCTTGACTTCGACGACGCTAAAAAGCGTATCGCTCTTGGTCTAAAACAACTTACTGCTCATCCATGGGATGCAATGGCAGAGGAAATCAAAGTGGGCGACAAAATCAAAGGTCACGTTGTTGTGATGGCTGATTATGGTGCGTTCGTTGAGGTTGCTCCTGGCGTTGAGGGTCTAATCCACGTTAGCGAAATGAGCTGGTCACAGCACCTTCGCTCAGCGCAAGACTTCCTAAAAGTAGGCGATCAGGTTGAGGCTGTTATCCTTACTTTCGACAAGGAGGCTCACAAAATGTCACTTGGTCTTAAGCAACTAAGCTCTGATCCATGGGATGGTATCGAAGAGAAATATCCTGTTGGCTCTAAGCACACCGCTAAAGTTCGCAACTTCACCAACTTCGGTGTATTCGTTGAGATCGAAGAGGGTGTTGATGGTTTGATCCACATCTCTGACCTTAGCTGGACTAAGAAAGTGAAGCATCCATCTGAGTTCACTCAAATCGACACTCCTATCGAGGTTGTAGTACTAGACATCGACAAAGAAAACCGTCGTTTGAGCCTAGGCCACAAGCAACTCTCTGAGAACCCATGGGATACTTATGAGACTATCTACACTATCGAGTCTATCCACACAGGTAAAGTATCTGAGATAGTAGATCGTGGTGCTCTTATCGCCATGAACGAAGGTGGCGAAGGTTTCTGCCCAACTCGTGGTCTTCAGAAAGAAGATGGTACTAGCCTAACAGCTGGTGAGGAGGCTGACTTCCGTGTATTGGATTTCAACAAAGGCTCTAAGAAATTGACTGTTTCTCACTCACGTGTGTTCGAAGAGGCTCGTGCTAAGGAGGAGGTAGTTAAAGAGGCTTCTACTCAAAGCGCAGTTAAGCAAATCAATGC
>CAYJLL010000126.1:0-1044 GCA_964370955.1 uncultured Rikenellaceae bacterium
TGTATAGAGGTAAGGAATCAGCTGCATACGCAATAAAGAGGCCTCTTGAACTTCTTGCTCAACATCCTCAAAGGTCCAAGGTTTAGTGCCATCAGCCCAAGCATTAAGCATTGCCAAGGGCGAGAAACAAACCGTTTGCATGCGGCGCAACCATTCCTCTGAGCTTTTCGATGCACGCACCTCGGGTGTCCACAAAACTCCTATGAAAGAACTATTGATAAGAGCGGTGATAAAATCTCGGTGATTATAGGAGTCATTATACAAAACATAGGGCATAGAGGAAGTACCGCCATTGCCAGCTCGCACCAAACCATAGGTACGTGTATTGCGCTTTCGGAACATATCGTCAGTGAATTTCTGCATCAAAGAACCATAGATTTGGCGCATTTGTTCAGCGGCCACTCCCGAAGGAAAAGTAGCAACATCGGGAAATATCCACTCGTCAAAACCATCGTTTTCATCCATCTTGAATCCACTCACTCCAATGGCCAATTGATGTTGATCAAAGTGTTGAGAAGTAATTTCAACCGCCTCAGGTAGTGTGTAATCTGGGATAATGCCATTCCAAATTGTATGACTGCCTGAGAGGGGTTTTAGCTTTTCATAGATTGAACTCTCGGGCGAAACTCCCTCGTTGATCCACAGATTAGTTTTGATATGCTTACTATCCATTTTCTCCACAAAGCCTTTGGGGTTAGGGTAACGCTCGGGATCCCATTCATAGGAACAAGGGTAGGCCCAGTCTTGCCACCCAGGTTCAAGACCGATTACAGAGAGTGGAAAATTACGCTTTTCAAACTCCGCCACCTCGGCTTCAACATCTTGTGCAGAATAGGCAGTTGGAGTTCTTTGCCAAAAGCCAAGTCCCCATTTTGGAGGCAAAACACCTCCTCCATTAAACAAATTAAAGCGACGAACAACATCGAGCATCGTTTTTCCCGAGAATACCATAACTTCAACTCCTTCTGCAGGTATCAGAAACTCCAGATTGTCCGAATAAGGCGCTGCAGTCCAACTAGGGTCAGTGGTACGGTCAATTGCTCG
>CAYJLL010000126.1:1054-5624 GCA_964370955.1 uncultured Rikenellaceae bacterium
AGGAGCATTTTTACTATCCACTCTATTGCTTGTTCCAGCATACACGTCAATATAGCGTGCCGCATTAATAAATGCACCGTAGCCCTTGCTGGAAACGAAAAACGGTACTGGCGCGTGAGTTCGTCCGTTATCCTGCCCTCCGTAGTGGTCAACATGCAAACGCATGATGCGTCCTCGTTGCTCTACTGTCTTAAAATTCAGACCAAGTCCATAGATTTTCTCTCCCTTATCGAGCTGGAATCGCAAATAAGTCTTACCGTCAATCATCTCATAACTAAAATCCTCGTTGGTGATGGGCAGCGGAGCATCATCCATAGCATTAATCACCTCTAGTTTAGGGCTAAGATTTAGAAGATTAGTTAGATTTAGTTTCTCTGGTTGACCGATAGTCACCGTCCATACCCCCGAGGCTTCTTGGTGCCAATTTTCTGCTGGTTTTGGCTGCGACAACACAGGGGTCACAATGGCTGCTAAAAGCAGCGAGCTAAGGATTTTTCTTTTCATATTTAGTTTTTGGGTTTAGATTCAAAACAATAATTTTCTGAATATCTAACATCAAAGCTAAACATAAAATTTTAGAAAACAAAAGGCTTACCATTATAAAAATGATAAGCCTTTGAAATATTTTTTTTAAATTTGCTTCCGCTACAAATCCCGTCCTTCGCAGTTCTCAAAGAACTTGACAAAAGCGTTGTTCACCAAGCGATTTCCACCGGGGGTTGGATAGTCGCCCGAGAAGTACCAGTCACCAGGGTGATTAGGACACGCAACATGTAAATCGTCGATGGTCTGGAAAATCAACTCAACCTCGCTCTTGCAATCCACTGGGGTTACCATTTGAGCGATCTTGGCAGAAATATCCTTATCTGTGAATGGGGCATAGATATCTTTCACGTGGTTCACAACCTCCTCTTTGGGTAGTCCCACCTGTGCTTTACATTTTTGATAAGTCTTCTCGATTATATCCTCGCGACCGGTCTCTTTGAGTAGTTCAATCGCAGCATTGAAAGCGATAAATTCACTCATACTCGACATATCGATACCATAGCAATCAGGATAGCGAATCTGAGGCGATGAGCTCACGATCACTATCTTGCGAGGTTTCAAACGCGAAAGAATCTTAATGATACTCTGGCGCAAAGTGGTACCACGCACTATACTATCATCGATAACCACGATATTATCAGTCCAATTTCTAATCACCCCATAGGTCACATCATAGACGTGTGCCGCTAGATCATTGCGAGAAGTTCCCTCTGCAATAAAGGTGCGAAGTTTGATATCCTTGATAGCAATTTTCTCATAACGAACCCTCTGAGCCAATATCTCTGCAATGCGCTCATCGCTTGGATTCTTCTCGGAGGTAATTTGCTCGTATTTCATCTTATTGAGATAACTCTCCATGCCCTCAAGCATACCATAATAAGCAGTTTCGGCAGTATTAGGTATAAAAGAGAAAACGGTATTGTTAATGTCATAGCCCCCCGAATCTAGAATCGGATGAGTCAATAGACGTCCCAATGATTTTCTTTCTTGATAGATATCCTTATCGCTACCTCTCGAGAAATAGATTCTCTCGAATGAACACGGCTTTGGATTATGCGGAGCAAAAGTCTGAGATAGTTTCACATCTCCACCACGATTGATGACCATAGACTCACCTGGCTGAAGTTCCTTGATAGTCTCAATAGGCACATTCAGTGCAGTTTGAATTACGGGTCTTTCGGATGCTGCCACCACAATCTCATCGTCCATATAATAGAATGCGGGGCGGATACCTTGGCGATCGCGGAAAATAAACGAATCTCCGCTACCAGTCGATCCGATAATCGCATAACCACCGTCCCAATTCTTAGAGGCCTTAGCAATTATGCTCTCAATATCAATATTAGCCTCAACCCTCTGGTTTAGTTCTGTTCCATCGTTACACTCTGGACGATACTCTCGGGTTAGGGTATCGATATGCTCATCGAGTAGCGCCCCCAGTTGTTCAAGGATGATGAATGTGTCGGCGTTGTGGCGAGGGTGTTGACCATCGGTTGTGATTTCCTTCAATATCTCGTCAACGTTGGTTAGGTTGAAGTTACCAGCCAAACACAAGTTGCGACTCTTCCAGTTGTTACGACGCAAGAAAGGGTGTACATAAGATAGACCCGAACGGCCTGTTGTACTGTAACGCAGGTGACCAAGATACACTTGCCCAAGGAAAGGAGTTTCGCCTCCCTCTTTGCTAGACTTCTCTACATCGCGGTGGATAGTATCGAAAAGCTCGCGGATAGCTCCAGTACCGGTGGCACGATGGCGGAAGATGTACTCATTGCCAGGGGTGGCATCCAGGTTCACACAAGCAGCTCCCGCAGCCTCTTGGCCTCGGTTGTGCTGTTTTTCCATAATCAAATCCAGATTGCCGTACTTTTGTTTGTAATACTCAATTGGTTTGCGTAGGCGGATAAGCACCACTCCACATTCGTGTTTGATTTGATCGCTCATGTTTTTTTCTCTATGATTACACCCGAGGTGTCTTGAACTATAATTCCTAAAGTTATCAGATTTATGCTGCAAAATTAGTCATTATTTTCTGAATTTTTCACAATTTTCTCTCCACAACTAGCAAAAATCATTAACTTTGTGGTATTCCTGATTTTTCAGAACCACACGGTGATGTTAAATTTTTGTGAAATATAACATTGTGACTCCTCCTGCACAGTATTTATATAGTACCTTTGACAAAATTCTATTTACATTTTTCTTTGACCGATGAAACATCCTATTAATAACAGAGAGCTAAGCTGGCTTGTATTCAACGAGAGAGTGCTGCAAGAGGCGCAAGACAAGAGCGTACCTCTGATGCAACGCCTCAGATTTTTGGGTATTTTCTCTAACAACCAAGACGAATTTATCAAGGTGCGTGTGGCGAATATTATCCGTATGGCCGAGAGTCGTATGAAAAATTCCTTCACCTTCACTGGCGGTTATTTTGCCCCAGAGCTACTTGAGAAAGTAAACGAAAAAATTGAGCAATCGCAAAGAATTTTCACAGAGGTTTACAATGAGGTACTATCGGAGATGGAGGCAGAGAATATTTTTGTTGTCAACGAACAACAACTCTCCCCTGAGCAAAAGGAGTTCTGTCGCAATTATTTCTCAGAGGTTATCTCTCCACGACTTGTGCCACTGATTCTGCGATCAAAGATTGAGATGCCGTTTTTGCAGGATGGCGATATATATTTGGGGGTTCGCATGATGCAACGCACCTCGAACCGCATGTTTACACGCTATGCAATTATCCGCATACCCACCTCATCGGCCTGCCCTCGTTTCGTGGCTCTCCCTTCAGAGCAGGGACGTCATGAGATTATTTTTATAGACGATATTATACGCCTGTGTTTGGATGAGATTTTCTTTATGTTCCGCTACGAGGAGATTTCGGCATATACTTTTAAATTCCTACGAGACGCTCTGATGATAATCGACGAGGATTTCTCTAAGAGTACCGCCGAACTTATGGAAGAGGGCATCGAAAATCGTCTACACGGTCGCCCCGTAAGGATGATCTACGATGAGCAGATGCCTAAAAACATGCTCCAACAGATAGCCAACAAACTAGGCCTTCGCTCGCAAGATCGCATCGAACAGGGAGGGCGCTACCATTTGATGAAGGATCTAATGAAGTTCCCAGCGGTTCGTCCTGATCTGGAGAGCAGACGCAACCCTTCGATCAACCACCCATATGTTGATCCATTTTCGAGCATCCTAAAAGTAATCAAAGGACGTGACTTGCTTTTAGCTTATCCATACCATAGTTTCAAACACGTTATCGACTTCCTTCGCGAGGCAGCCATAGATCCAAAGGTAGAATCAATATATATCACCCTGTATCGTGTAGCCGACCGCTCAAAAGTGGTCAATGCTCTGGTTAATGCAGCCAAAAATGGCAAACGAGTGGTGGCACTAGTGGAATTGATGGCTCGATTTGACGAAGAACAAAACATCGAAAACAGCGACTTGCTGCAAAATGCAGGCGTAAAAATCATACATGGCGCATCGGGTCTCAAGGTTCACAGTAAATTAATCTATGTGCAGCGTCGTGAAGGCAGCGCACTAAACGGATATAGCTACATAGGCACGGGCAACTTCAATGAAAGCACCGCCAAGATATACGGTGACTTTGGTTTGCTCACCGCAAACCGCAAAATCTCTGCTGAAGTCGAGCAAGTATTCTCATTCTTGCTCCACACCCACAAACGTTTCGAGTATGAGCATCTATGGGTATCGCCCTACAACCTTAGAGAGAATTTTGTAGCGCATATTGATCGAGAGATTAAAAATGCAAAAGCTGGCAAAAAAGCCTATATCTATGGCAAATTCAACAGTCTCACCGATGAGCGTATGGTTCGTAAGTTCTACGAAGCATCTGAAGCTGGCGTTCAAGTCAATCTCATCGTCAGGGGAGCTAGTTGCTTGGCGCCAGGAGTCGAGGGAGTGCGTTAAAATATCCGTCTTATCAGCATTGTCTATAGCTACCTTGAACACGCACGACTGCTGATATTCTGTGACGGGGGTAAAGATC
>CAYJLL010000127.1:0-5611 GCA_964370955.1 uncultured Rikenellaceae bacterium
AAGATAACCCACGTTAGCATTTGCTTATTATCAGTGGTAGTAACCCATCGCTTTTGGATATTACCCATATCCACGTTATCGTAGATGGTTTTGTTAATAAACGAACGCTGAACGCCCTCGCCATTGGTGCTACTCACTGCAAACCACTCATTGTCAGAAGACAAAGTTGTACGCTTAGCTGCAATATTATCGCCCACACGAGTGAAAGCTGTATAGTCATGGTCGCCAGCGGTCAGGATCTTAATATCGCCCGCCTTAGCTACATTCGCCTCACATATTTGGTAGGTCGCCGCCATAGGAGCGATGAAAGTAATTCTTTGAGCGTCAGCGCTCCACACCAAGTTGCTAGCTGGATAATCAAACCCTGTGGTTAGCTCCATTTTCGAGCTGCCATCCGCTGCATTCATCACAAAGAGACGATCACGGTCACTCTCGTTGCCCGCACGCTCCATACTCTGCCATGCGATCATCTTATCATCGGGTGAGAACGTTGGGTATTTATCATAGCCCGGCATACCCTCGGTGAGGTTCTTAGTAGATTTATCAGCAACAGTATAAAGGTAGATATCTGTGTTTGTGCTGATTGCATACTCATAGCCCGTAAGCTTGCGAGCCGTATAGGCTAGAGCCGTCCCTGAATTGTTCCACGAGATTTCTGAAGCATCGTAGTAAGGCGCAGTAGGTACGTCCCAAGGCTCACCCTCATTAATATCAACAGCATTGCTCAATTTCCCACCGCTCAGATCAGCTACGAAAACGTGGCTATAGCTACCCTCTTCCCAAACGTCCCAGTGGCGAGCCATCAAATCATCATAGACCAAAGCCTTCGACTGCGGAGCATCCTTATAGATGTCCTTAGTCTCTACCGCCTCGACTTGAACGTGGGCCGCATACCACACTTTATCTTCGCCTGAGCTAACGCCAAAGCCGCCTATACCGCCTTGGACATCAGAAATTTTAGTCATATTCTCGCCATTTGCATCCATCACCCAAAGCTGTGAACCGCCCTCACGAGAACTCATAAAATAGATTTTCTTACCATCCACGCTCCATTGAGGTGAGTTGTCCGAATAGCCCCAAGAGGTAAGCTGCACAGGTTCGCCACCCTTGAAAGGTTGCGCCCAAAGAGTCGTCGAAGAGCGATTCTGCTCCAAGTTATAGCGTGTGAGCGAATAGAGAGCCGTAGATCCATCGGGCGAGAGAATCAGCGATCCCATACGTCCCATTTTCCACATCACTTCAGTGGTGAATACACGTGCAGATTTTTGCTCCGCTGTGAGGGTAGTGTCTAGTTTGAATGCCTCCTTTGTTGCGCCCTGCTCCTGATTTGCAGAAGGCGAACACGCCATCATGGCTGTAGTTACTGCCAAGGTTAGTAAAGTTTTTTTCATTTGGTATTATGTTTAAAATTAGTTACGATTAGGGCTTTCCTACAAAGATAATAATTTTTTGTGAAGTGTGGAGTTCGTCCAGACAAAAATAAGGGCAAGAACAGTATGTACAAAAAACCGTGTACACCAATCTTAAGATTAGCACACACGGTTTGCTATTGTAAAAACCGCTGGCTCTACTTCACCGACAAAGCCGCCAGAGCAATAGAATATAGTTTACTTAGTTCGCTATCGCCTCTAGAGGTTAGCACACAAGGAGCAGTTGCCCCAACAACTATAGCTGCCATTTCGGCTCCCATTAGCTTGGTTGCACTCTTAAAGAATGGATTTGCAGCCTCGAGTGAAGGGAATACCAAACAATCTGCATCACCCTCGACAACACTTTGGAGGCCTTTGATTGCCACCGATTCTTTGTCGATAGCCACATCCAATGCAAGAGGGCCATCCACAAGGCTTTCAGGACAAATCTGCTTGCGCTGCCACATCTGCGAGATAATAGCCGCATCAGTGCAAGATTCTATGCCAGTGAGGACCTGTTCGGTCGGAGCAATCAACGCAATTTTCGGTCTCTCTATCCCTATGCTACGTGCAGTTTGTGAGACATACTCAACCAATTGTATTTTTTGTTTGAGGTCGGGGTTCGGGATAATTGCAACATCCGAAACAATCAAGAGTTTATGGTAAGTAGGTATATCAATTATTGTTACGTGGCTCAAAGTACCACGGGGTGGCACAAGCCCACTTTCTTTATTCAAAATACCTCGCATATATTTGTCAGAAGACACCAAGCCTTTCATCAATATGCTAGCACGTCCGCTTCTCACTAGATCAACAGCAGTTGCCACACTAGCAACATCACTACTCTCCTCGACAATAGCAAAATTTCGAAGATCTATACCGCCAGCCTCAGCTGCCTCCTGGATTTTGTAGCGATCTCCCACCAGAATCGCGTCAAGGATACCCATCTCAACAGCTGCATTCACAGCCCTTAGAGTGTGTACATCCTGAGCATAGGCAACAGCCATAGTTCGTTTCTCTCTCTTTTTGACTAGTTCAATAATTTCTGATAACCTTTTCATGTCTCAATCTTTCTAATATGTGGTTTGTATTGTAATTTATAATTCAAAGTTATAAAAAAAATGTTGCACATCCTAATGACATGCAACATTTTTATGAAAATTTTCTAGTTCTCTGGACTAGTTGTACAACAATCTGAAAGTATCGTTTGCAATCACAAGCTCCTCGTCGGTAGTTGCCACAACAACTTTTACTTTGGATTCAGGCTGCGAGATAATAACATCCTTACCACGTGAAGCATCGTTCACTTCGTGGTTAAAGATGATACCCATAGACTCAAGACCCTCACACACGCGACGACGAGTAACCTTCTCGTTCTCGCCCACACCACCAGTAAAGACTATAAGGTCAGCGCCACACAATTCTGCGAAATATGCACCAACAAACTTCTTAATACGCATATCGAACATATCTAGAGCATAGGTTGCTTGCTTGTTACCTTGGTCAGCAGCAGCCATCACATCACGCATATCGCTCGATACTCCACTAACACCAGCAAAACCTGATTCTTTGTTGATAATATCGGTCATCTTGGCTGCCGAAATTCCCTCTTTCTCCATAATGTAAAGAAGAGCTCCTGCATCGACAGTACCACAACGAGTACCCATCATCAAGCCATCAACTGGAGTGAATCCCATTGAGGTGTCAATAGATTTACCATCCTTGATAGCTGTCACTGACGCACCGTTACCAATGTGGCAAGTAATGATCTTAGCTGTCTCGAAATCAAGACCAGTCATCTTACACGCCTTTTGAGCAACGAATTTGTGAGAGGTACCATGGAAACCATAGCGACGCACGTTCATTTGCTCATAGTACTTATATGGAATTGCATACAGGTAAGACTCTGGAGCCATAGTCTGGTGGAAAGAAGTGTCGAACACAGCAACTTGCTGGATTGATGGCAACAAACGCTCGATAGACAAAATACCCTTCAATGCTGGTGGGTTGTGAAGAGGAGCTAGCTCAAAACAACTCTCGATGTGTTGCTTAACGGTTGGTGTTACAATAGCTGAATCTTGGAAGTATTCTCCTCCGTGAGCTACACGGTGACCCGCAGCAGCGATCTCCTCCAAAGAAGCAATAACGCCATGGTTTGCATCAGTTAGTGCATCCAAAATTAGGTTGATACCAACTGTATGGTCTGGAATATTCTTCACAAACTCATATTTTGGCTTACCCTCAGGCTTGTGAGTCAATACACCATCGGTTAGACCGATACGCTCGATCATACCTTTTGCCAATAGTTGCGAGCTATCTTTGTCTTGCTTCTCGATTAGTTGATACTTGATCGATGAGCTACCGCAGTTTAATACTAGTATTTTCATAATTGTATATGGTTTTGATTATATTATTTGTTATTAGTTTTTGCTCTCCTCTTGCGCCTGACACGCTGTGATTGCAACTAGACTCACAATGTCGCTAGTTGAACAACCTCGCGAAAGGTCATTAATAGGAGCTGCCATACCCTGCAATACTGGTCCGATAGCCTCGGCACCAGCCATACGCTGAACTAGTTTGTAGGCAATATTTCCAACCTCCAAAGTTGGGAACACAAGAACATTAGCCTTACCTGCAATTTTAGATCCTGGAGCTTTCTTAGCGCCTATCCCTGGGATAATAGCCGCATCAGCTTGGAACTCACCATCGATAGCCAAATCTGGCGCCATCTCTTGCGCAAGGCGAGTTGCTGTTGCAACTTTATCTACCATTTCGTGTTTTGCTGAACCTTTGGTTGAGAAAGTCAAAAGCGCAATGCGAGGCTCCATGCCTGTGATCGCACGAGTAGTATAACCCGTAGAAACTGCGATCTGCGCTAACTCTTCAGCCGTTGGGTTTGGGTGAACCGCACAATCGGCAAATACCATCATGCCCTCGTCGCCGAACATATTATCTTTAAGCATCATAATAAATGCTCCCGAAACCACAGAAACTCCTGGTTTTGTCTTCACGTACTGGAATGCCGGACGTAGTACATCGCCAGTGGTGTTATTAGCACCCGCAACCTCTCCATCAGCATCGCCAGCCTTGATCATCATAACAGCCAACACCAAAGGATCCAAAATAAGAGCCTCAGCCTTCTCTTGAGTCAAACCTTTCTTTGCACGGATCTGCATCATTAGCTCCACATATTTCTCCTTGTTTGGATGATTAAGTGGATCAATAATCTCAGCCTTCTCAATGAAGGGAAGTTTCCATTTCTGAGCATTTTCTTCGATCTCTTGTGGATTACCAATTAGCACTAGCTCAGCGAGTGATTCTTCGATGATCTCGTTTGCCGCACGCAGCGTACGCTCTTCTGTCGCTTCGGGCAGAACGATTCTCTTTAACTCACTCTTGGCCTGCTCTTTAATTCTTTCTAATAGTCCCATTATTTGTAATGAAGTTATTGTGTTTTGATTCTAAAACACAAATGTAATTATAATAAATTAAAAAAAGAAAGCTAATCGAATAACTTTCTACAAAATCACAAAAAAAGAGCAGCGACTATTCTTACAAATAGACACTGCTCTTTTATTGTTATGAGCAAAGCTCGCTGGACTACCAGCTTGCTTTTTTCACGCCTGGTAGCAAACCTGCACTTGCCATCTCGCGGAATTGGATACGTGAGATACCGAAGTAACGCATGTAGCCTTTTGGACGACCAGTAAGTGCGCAACGGTTATGCATGCGGATAGGGTTTGAGTTCTTAGGAAGTTTTGCCAACTTCTCAATGCTCTCATAATCCACATCACCCTTAGCTGCAGCTTGGCGGATGTTTTCTTTCAAAGTAGCCCTCTTTTCTGCGTAACGAGCTACAAGCTTGGCACGTTTCACTTCACGTGCTTTCATTGATTCTTTAGCCATTTCTTTTGCTTGAATTTAAAGGATTACTTGTTTTGATTTTTGAATGGAAGACCGTACTCTGTAAGTAGAGCGCGAGCCTCAGCGTCAGTTGAAGCGGTGGTCACGAAAGTGATCTCAACACCTAGGATCTTTGAAATCTTGTCGATATCGATCTCAGGGAAGATGATCTGCTCAGTAATACCAAGAGTGTAGTTACCTTGACCGTCGAATTTGTCGTTGATACCTTTGAAGTCACGGATACGTGGCAAAGATACTGCGATCAAACGCTCTAGGAACTCATACATTCTCTCACGACG
>CAYJLL010000128.1:0-5589 GCA_964370955.1 uncultured Rikenellaceae bacterium
ATATGTGAGTTGTGTTAGTGGTGACAAGGGTGCTGTGACTCGCAAGGCTTGTGGGGCAGGTTGTATCGGGTGTATGAAGTGTAAGAAGGTTTGTCCGTTTGAGGCTATCGAGATGCGAGGCACCTTGGCGTATATAGATTTTGAGAAATGTAAACTTTGTCGCAAGTGTGTGGCAGAGTGTCCAACGGGTGCTATTATCGCAGAGAATTTCCCCGCTCCAAAACCAGTAGCTCCAAAACCAGTAGCTCCAAAACCAGTAGCTCCAAAACCAGCAGTGGAAAAGCCCGCAGCGGAAAAGCCAGCAGTAGAAAAACCTGCAGCGGAGAAACTTGCAACGGAGAAACCTGCAGTGGAGAAACCTGCAGCGGAGAAATCAGTAGCAGAATTGGATACCCCCGAGAGAGAACAAACGCAAACACCACAATAATATATTTATAGAGCAATAGTATGAAAACATTTTCAATAGGTGGTGTTCATCCACATGATTCAAAATATTCCTCGAAGGTGGCAATCAGCAACGCGCCTATGCCCGTTGTGGTCGAAATACCACTCGCTCAGCATATAGGTGCGCCAGCAAAGGCGGTTGTTGCTAAAGGTGACACTGTTAAAGTGGGCGATATGATAGGCGAGGCAGCAGGCTTTATTTCTGCTAATATTCACAGTTCGGTGAGTGGTACTGTTACTGCGGTTGATACTTCACTTGATAGCTCGTCGGTTCGCAAACCTTCGGTGACCATCAAAGTTGATGGAGACCAATGGCGTGAGGACATTGACCTCTCTGGAGAGATTGTTGAAAAAATCACACTCCAGCCCAAAGAGATTATCGAGCGTGTCAAGCAGATGGGTATCGTGGGTCTAGGGGGTGCAACCTTTCCCACTCACGTTAAACTTTGTGTGCCAGAGGGCAAAACCGCAACTGCGCTAGTGGTTAATGGTGTGGAGTGCGAACCATTTCTAACTGCCGACCATCGTTTGATGCTAGAACATTCTAAGGAAATTATCATTGGCTGCCAGATTGTGATGCGTGCCATCGGTGTTTCTAAATGCTATATTGGAATTGAAAAGAATAAACCCGACGCTATCGCGGCTCTAGCGGCTGTGGCGAGCGAGGGAATAGAGGTGGTGCCCTTGAAAGTGCAGTATCCTCAAGGGGGTGAGAAACAATTGATTGAAGCGGTGATGGGAACACGCCTAACCAGCGGAGCGCTACCCATTGAGGCAGGAGCTGTTGTTCAAAACGTAGGGACAATCTTTGCTATATATCAAGCTGTTCAAAAGAACAAACCCCTTATTGACAGGGTCGTGACTGTGACGGGAGCAAACCTGAACACTCCAAAGAACCTTATGACAAGAATAGGAACGCCTCTTAGCGTGCTAATCGAGGATTGTGGCGGAGAACCTGAAAATACAGGTAAAATAGTCAATGGTGGTCCGATGATGGGTCGTGCAGTGTCAAACCTTGCCGCTGGAGTCACTAAAGGTACTTCGGGAGTGTTGTTGATAGATGCTGCAAAATCGAAGCGCGCTGCTGAGAGCCCTTGTATCTCATGTTCGAAATGTGTTATTGCTTGCCCTATGGGGCTTGAGCCTTATTTGATGTTCAAGCTAATGAAGGTTAACCTCAATGAACGCTTGGAAGCAGAGAAAATCACTGACTGTATCGAGTGTGGATGCTGTGTGTTCTCGTGCCCTGCAAATTTGCCTTTGTTGGATTATATCAGAGTAGGTAAAGCAGATACCATGAGAATGATACGTGAGCGTTCGACAAAATAATCAAAATAAAATTCCAGAAAAATAAAACACAAGATATGAAAGTAATCTCACCAGCACCTCACCTCCATTCGGGTAATTCGACTAGCCGAATAATGCGTGATGTTGTTATTGCAATGCTGCCAGCCTTGGCTTTTGCGGTATATCAATTTGGACTCGCTTCGCTGTATGTCACCGCTGTTGCGGTTTTGAGCTGTATGGCTTGCGAGTGGATCATTAATAAGTTTATGCTCAAACGAGCCAATACGCTATGCGACTATTCGGCCATAGTTACAGGTATTCTATTGGCTTTTAACTTGCCTTCGGATATTCCATTATGGATAGTCGTTGTGGGTGCCGTTGTTGCCATTGGTGTGGCGAAAATGAGCTATGGTGGACTAGGGCGCAACTTGTTTAACCCAGCTCTTGTGGGGCGTGTGTTCTTGTTGATCTCTTTCCCCGTTCAGATGACAAGCTTTTCGGTAGATGGTGTCTCGGGAGCTACTCCTCTAGGATTACTAAAAGAAAAAGGTGTAGAGGCGGTGCCTGAGGTGATGGATATGCTCCTAGGGGTGCATGGAGGATCGCTTGGAGAGGTTAGTTCTCTTTTACTGCTGTTGGGCGGTTTGTATATGTTGTTTACAAGAGTAATCACTTGGCATATTCCAGTTGCGGTTCTTGGATCGATGGCAGTGTTTGGTGAATTGGCATATTTAATCAACCCCGAGGCATCGGCAAATGTACTGTTCCACCTGTTCGCGGGTGGTGCAATGTTGGGTGCTTTTTATATGGCGACCGACTATGCAACTTCTCCTATGAGCCCACGTGGACAGATTATCTATGGTGTGGGTATTGGTGTGATCACTATGCTGATACGCATTTGGGGAGCCTATCCTGAGGGTATCTCGTTTGCGATTCTGATTATGAACGCTGTTGTGCCACTTATTAATAATACGTTCAAACCACGCAGGTTTGCCAAATAGCCTCATAGATCTCTTACAGAATATATAAAGATATGAAAAGTTCATTAAAGAATATGTTGATAGCCCTTGCGGGCATAACCATGATAGCTTCTCTGTCGGTGGCTGGGGTGTTTGAATTGACTAAAGAGCCCATTGCAAGCTCTATGGTTGCCAAAACCAATGCCGCTATCGCTGAGGTGATGCCAGAGTTTGATAATAACCCTTCAGCAGAGAAAATTGCTTTTGCAGCCGCTGCCGATACTCTCTTTGCTTACCCAGCTCGAAAAGGTGAAGAACTAGTTGGCTATGCGATCGAGACAAAATCTTCGGGTTTTGCAGGTATGGTCAAACTAATGGTGGGAATCACAACCAAGGGCGAGATCCATAGTATCTCGGTGTTGGGTCACAGTGAAACCCCTGGACTGGGAGACAAAATTGAACCCGAAAAATCGGACTTCCCTTTGCAATTCGTTGGCAAGTCGCCCTCGACAATGAAGATGACCGTGAAAAAGGACGGAGGAGATATAGATGCCATTACCGCCTCGACCATCACCTCTCGTGCTTATGCCAAGGCTGTTGAAGCAGCATTCGGGCTTTATGAAAAACTACAAGCGAACCATCAAAAATAAGGTTCCTTAAAAATTAAAATCCACGAACTAAAACCATACGACTAGATATGAATCAATGGAAAAACTTTACTAAGGGTATAGTCAAAGAAAATCCCATCTTTGTGCTGCTGTTGGGTATGTGTCCCACCCTTGGAACCACAACCTCTGCAATTAATGGACTAGGAATGGGTGTTGCGACGATGTTCGTTCTGGTGATGAGTAATATCGTAATTTCTCTGATCAAGAATCTAATTCCAGCCAAGGTGCGTATCCCTGCTTTTATTGTAGTGATTGCCTCGTTTGTGACAGTAGTGCAACTTTGTATG
This sequence comes from uncultured Rikenellaceae bacterium, assembly GCA_964370955.1. Classification (GTDB taxonomy): domain Bacteria; phylum Bacteroidota; class Bacteroidia; order Bacteroidales; family Rikenellaceae; genus Mucinivorans. Next base: position 3,646 of record CAYJLL010000128.1, read on the forward strand.
CAGGCCTACCTCCCGTCGCTTTATGCAACTTTAGGGGTGTTTATTCCTCTGATTGTAGTAAACTGTGTGATTCTTGGGCGTGCCGAAGCGTTTGCAAGCAAGAACAATGTTCTCTCATCAACTGTCGATGGTGTGGGTATGGGAGTAGGTTTTACTCTTGCTCTGACCCTGTTGGGTGCGGTGCGTGAGATTCTTGGGGGAGGCTCAATCTTTGGGATTAAGTTGATCGAGGGTGATGCAGTGTTGCTATTTGTGTTGGCTCCTGGGGCTTTTATAGCGTTGGGCTACCTGCTAGTTTTGTTTAATAAAGTTACAGCTAAATAGAGAAAAACGATATGGAATTTTTTGTGATAATTATCTCAGCGATATTTGTAAATAATATCATCTTCGCTCAGTTCTTGGGTATCTGCCCTTTCTTGGGTGTGTCGAATAAAGTCTCTACCGCTTTGGGTATGGGTATGGCTGTGACCTTTGTAATGACCATTGCAGCTGTGGTGGCATTTCTGATCCAGTATGGAGTGCTCGAACCTCTTGGCATTGAATATATGCAGACCATCGTTTTCATTCTAGTGATTGCAGCTTTGGTTCAGATGGTCGAGATCATCCTAAAGAAAATCTCACCTGCATTGTATGGTGCACTAGGAATTTTCTTGCCCCTAATCACCACAAACTGTGCGGTGCTTGGTGTGGCTATTTTGTTGGTTCAAAAGGATTACACGCTTGCCGAATCTGTTACATTTGCTGTTGCCTCGGCAGCAGGTTTTACTCTTGCTTTGGTGCTTTTTGCAGGACTGCGTGAGAAACTAGAATTGACTGATGTGCCAAAGGCGTTCCGTGGAGTACCCATTGCTCTTATCACAGCGGGTCTGTTGGCTATGGCATTTATGGGCTTCTCGGGTCTTGTGAAAGAGAGTACCCCCGAGGTTGAGTATGAGATGGTAGAGAGTGTTTCAGGTGCTACAGCTCCTGCTACTGAGACCGTAGAATATAAATAAAAATAATGGCGTTGGAGGTCTGTCGCTGCCACCCACTTTACTGTTGGGTGGGGGAGGAAAGTCCGAGCAACACAGAGTGCCGCACTTGCGAAACTACAAGATGGCAGTGATGTCGTGCTGAAGGCGGAAGAAAATAACCGCCACAGTTTGCTTAAACTGTGGTAAGGGTGAGAATGTGGGGTAAGAGCCCACGGCTTATGGGGGTGACCTCATGGGTGCGTCTGCTGCGGGTTGCAAGACCAAGTATACCAATCGCGAACCTTGTTCACTCAAGGGACTATAAGGGCTGCTCGCCCGAAAAAGCAGGTTGGAGGGTAGGTTGCTGATGAGTCGGTTAGTGATAATCGACCTAGATAAATGACAGACACATTCCCAATTTTGGGATGTACAGAACTCGGCTTATATCTAACGCCATTTTTTTAATTAATAAATTTCGAAGTAATTTTTAAAATAAACTCAATAATGAAGAAAATATTTCTATCGCTAACCATTGCGATTTTTGGAACGTTAGTAGTCTCTGCACAAGATAACACTAGAGCTGAACTCGAAAAATTTGTGGTCGAGAATATCAAAGTTTCAAAAAGTACAATGCGCCTGCTATCCGATAGACTTAATACCCGTGATTCAAAAATATTTTCTGCTTCAGTGATGTTAAACTCCAAAGGGACTATTGAGCGTATTAATGTGGTCGATTCGATCGATAATGAAATTACAGAAACTTTCAAGCGTACTCTGTATTCAGTGCCTAAAGGAATGATAAACCCAACGGGCGAAAAAGAACAGTTTGTAACAGTGATGTTTTCGCTCACCTTGACAGACCTACCCATAGAACAGGCACGCGATGTGGAGCTTTACTACCGAGGTAAGCGCTTTGTGGATGTTGATCTCACAGATGCAGGGCTCTTGCGTTTGCAACCCGATTTAGAAAAACAATACCCCTCGAGTGATA
>CAYJLL010000129.1:0-4636 GCA_964370955.1 uncultured Rikenellaceae bacterium
CGCATAGATCCGCTTTATTTTTTTCAATAAATTCAGGATCTTTTGCCATTTCATCTCTTAGGGTATACAAAAAAGAAGTTTTCAACCCCGAGAAGCTAAAATTCAATTCATCAACCTGAGGTTTTGCAAATTTAAAAGCCTTCGGATCGCCTTCTTTGGCTAGCTTATCGACAATGGGTCCCCCTGGATATCCAAGCCCCATCACTTTTGCACATTTATCGAAAGCCTCGCCAGCTGCGTCGTCTATTGTCGTACCCACTATCTCCATGTCAAAATAATCTCTCACCAATACAATCTGAGTGTGACCACCCGAGACCAAAAGAGTCAAAAACGGGAATTTTGGCAGCTCTCTAGGGGCTGATGGTATTTCAACAAAGTGCGATAGGATATGCCCATGAAGGTGATTTACTTCTATAATTGGAATATCAACCCCAAGGCAGAATCCTTTTGCAAAAGAAATTCCAACCAATAACGACCCCATCAATCCAGGGCCACGGGTTACAGCTATTGCATCAATTTTGTCAGCACCAACACCAGCCTCTTTCAGCGCCGCATCGATCACAGGGACTATATTCTGCCCATGAGCACGAGACGCCAACTCCGGCACCACTCCGCCATATTTTGAGTGAACAGCCTGTGAGGCGATCACATTTGAGAGCAATTTACCGTCGCAGATAACCGCTGCCGAGGTGTCATCGCAAGAAGACTCGATTGCAAGTATTGTTATTTTCATAATAATGTATTATTTTTGTCGGGAGGAATAATTCTTGTAGTTACATCTCTATTGAAAACGCAAATATACGATTTTTACTCTTGAAAAAGGCATTAAAAATATTCTTTTCTATAATATCGTCGATAATCATACTGATTGTACTACTGCCGATATTGGTTGCCATGCTTTTGCAGGTGCCCCCAATCCAACGATGGGCGACCAGCGCAGCAACAGAATGGCTCAGCGAAAAGACGGGTGCGAAATTTTCTGTTTCATCTGTCGAAATATCACTACCCCACGGGCGACACAATGATCTACGCCAAGAGTTTGGATGCATCTATCAATAATATCAATTTCTTCAACGGTAAAATATCGCTAGGCAATGTCACTATGGATTCTGGACGAATCGCCCTGCGTGAGGATTCCACTGGATTGATGAACATCAAGGATGTTTTTGAACACCTAAAAGCAAAGCAACCCCCAAAGGATAGACCCAACTTCCGTTTGAGTGTCACCCAGCTCAACCTGCTAAACACCCATTTCACTCTTGAGCGCAACTCAGCCGTCAAACAACGAGAGGGAAGCATAAATTTTAAAAATCTTGACCTTAGAGAAATTAATTTCCAAGCGCAGAATATCGAACTTCTCAATTACGATATTCGACTTGCCATTAATCACTTCTCGCTCAAAGAACGCTCAGGGTTTCAGCTCAACCACCTATCTTCGCCTGAATGTGGTGTAAATGAGACTGGTATGCGATTCTCGAACCTCAGGTTTGAATCCCCTCGAAGCACTCTGATTTGTCCTCATTTTAATCTTTTGTATGAATCGTGGTGGGACTACAATGATTTTGTCAATAAAGTCACTATCGACACCGAGATGGTCGGTTCGAGAGTGGACCTGCGCACTATAAACTATTTTTCGGTCAAGGGTGGACTCCATGTCGATCAATCGTTTACTCTGTGGGGGAGAGTCATTGGTCGAGTGCCAGCCTTGGGTGGGGAGATTTCCAAGTTAGAACTAGACCCTGCAACATCGCTTAGCGGACGATTCACTATTTCTGGGTTGCCAGATGTTGGGCGTAGTGATTTTCTTTTCACTCTCGATCGCCTCTCTACCAACGCTCACTCTGTGGATAAAATCACTAAATCTCTCACAGGAAAACCCCTTGAAAAGGGCGTGATGAACCTATTGGAGAGAGGGGGAGATATAGAGGCTTCGGGGGAATTTTTTGGACTTTTGCAGAATTTCAAAGCTGTCTGTCACCTCAAAAATCAATCGGGCGCAATAGACGCTTCGCTGGACCTACACCCCGACTCCCTCGGCAAGGGGGCTGTGAGAATGGTCGGAACGCTAAAGAGTCGTAATTTCGATCTAGGGCAAACACTTGCATCAAACAGTCTAGGGAGGATTGATATTTCCAGCGATGTAGACGCTCTAGTTTGGGGCGATTCGCTAGATATTCAAACCAAAGCACACATTGACAGCCTCGATTTTGGAGACTACAAATTCTCATCTATCGATATAGACGGAAGGTTCAACAACCAGATTTTTGTGGGTAGCGTTGTTTCGGCCTCAGATAGCAATCTACTGTTTGAGACCTACGGAACTTTTGATTTTAGAGATCCAAAACTCCCATCATACAATTTCGACCTAGACCTCGAGCATGCTAATTTGGTTGCGCTTGGTGTCAACAACAGAGACTCTATATCTACCATTCAAGGCGAAGTGACAGCAAAGTTCACGGGTACAAACATCGACAATATCAACGGGCAAGCACTCATAGATAGTGTCTTTTATACCAACCATCTTGAGGACACTCGCACTGGAGATATTATTCTGGAGATGCAAAACTCTGACAGACAAAAAAGATTTGCTCTTGCCTCTAATTTTGCCGACATTACACTCCAAGGTCGCAGCTCCTACTCGAATATCTTTGGATACCTCGCTCAAATGGCTCGTAGCTATATCCCCTCGTTTGATGATGCAACAGAGATTGTGGGTCTCGAGGGCAGCGGTCGTGCGCTAAAGGAGATAGCGTTGGAGGGTGCTGATTATCAGGATGGATACTACACTTTGAAGGTCGACATCAAGCAAGCGAACAATGTGGCAAACATCTTTATGCCAGGGCTTGATATAGCCCCTGGTTCGAAGCTAGATTTCTTTTTCAACCCCGCTCAGAACAATTTCTCGTTCACATGCAACTCTGCTTATATAGCCACCGACAATCAGTATATAGAACAACTCAACATTAATTCTCGCAATGTAGCCGATTCTCTGAGCATATTCCTCACAAGTTCGATGGTAGACCTTGGATCTATCACCCTGCCAAGGGTCTCTGTGATCGGGGGAATTAAAAACAACAAAATCGATCTTGGAATGCGTTTTAGAGATCTTGATGATTCTAACTCTGCGATATTAAACACCACAACTAGAATCTATCGCACCCAAGAGGATCTGCCTCAGATATCTATAGACCTAAGCCCTAGTAACCTGAGACTAAATAAACGCAATTGGCTCCTAGCGCAAAGTAAAGTATTGTTGGATTCGACTGGCATCAGCATTAATGGCTTCTCGATTCAAAACGCATCCCAAAGGCTCGCCATCGAGGGCAAGATAGGACGCAACTACCAAGACTCGCTCAATATCTCGCTAAAAGATATTTCGATAGAGCCCGCAGGTGTATTTATTGCAAATATGGGCTACACTCTCTCAGGAGCGATCAGCGGAGATGTCTTTGCTCACTCCGTTCTGAAGAACCCTAGTATGAATGGAGATATTAGAATAAAAGACCTAATGCTCTCTGACAATCTACTGGGCGATGCTTTTATCACGAGTGAATATTCTCCACAGAACGAACGTGTTGATTTGAGTATTAAAAACACTCAAGGCGAAAAACCAGTGCATGGCTATTATGACCTTCGCAGCAAGGAATTCTACGCCGATATTGAGTTCCCTGAAATCGAGCTACGAGTGCTTGAACCCCTACTGAAGGGATCTCTAGTGGAAACCTCTGGCAAGGCATCCGCCTCACTAGTTTTTACGGGTACAGGCAAAACTCCTACCCTAAACGGAAGCATAGATATCAAGCAGTATAATGCTATGGTGGGTTTCACGCGTGTCAATTATTCTCTATCGGGCAAAGTCAACGTTCTCAACAATCGCTTTTCGCTTGAGCCAACCAAGATCACTGACCCTGAAGGGCGCGGTGGTACAATAGATGCGTTTTTTGATAGCGAATATTTCAAGAATATAACCTTTGGTGTGAATGCGCAATTCAGAGATATGTTGGCTATGAATACCACGGCCAAGAATAACGCCTACTTCTATGGCAAGGCCTATGGCTCTGGAACTTTCCAAATCTCAGGCAATCAACGCAACACAAACATCACTATCTCTGGCGAGACAGCTCTAAACTCGAATATCATGATGCCATTCACTGATATTTCGACAATAGACCGCTCGACTTTTTTGACCTTCGTTGACAAAAGCGCAGAAACTGAAAAAACAAGTGCAAACGACATTAGAGCTAGATATTTACAGTTCAGAGCACGCCAACAAGTAAAACTCGAAAACGAGCTTGATATTAAGCTTGACATTCAGGTTCTACCCAACACTCTAGCGAGTATATCCTATACCAACTCCCTGATGGAGAACATAATCACTGGGCGAGGTCGTGGACGCCTACAAATGCAGATCAACCCCTCTAAGGATATATTCTCACTTCAGGGCCCTGTGAACATAGAACAGGGTACATATCGATTGATATTTGCTATTGCCGACAAGACTTTTAATCTTGGCTCAGGGGGTAGTTTGATGTGGACTGGCGATCCTGCAAATCCTCTTGTGGATTTTACGGGAGTCTACAAAGTTAGAACCTCCATAGAACCACTCTCGGGCATTACGGGTGCTAGCAGCGGAAAG